>DIXD01000096.1 GCA_002435985.1 Spirochaetaceae bacterium UBA6089 | reverse complement strand
GTCCCCGCCCCTGCAAGAAAACTGACCGAGACGACGTGTGCCACAGCTTCCTCAGAAAGCGGCGGGAGCGCTGCGAGGAGCGAGCGCCGCAGAGGCTCATCCGCAGGCTCTGCGGGGAGCGACAGGATCTCGAAGCGGGGCTGAGGAATAACGTTAATCATCTTGGCACTCGTGGATCGTCCCCGGGCCGCACTCTGCAGGCGCTTCGGGCGGCGCGGGCATGAAATTCGCGCGGTCGGGATGCACGACGATGTACTTTTTTACGAATCCGACGGGCCGGTAGGTCATCTTCGCCTGCCTAAGACCAAGGTCGCCGAGGTCTTGTTCTCGGTTGATATACTGATAGTGCTTTGGGAGCGACTCTGCAAAGGCCTGATTGATGAACTGGTAGATGCCTTTGAACCTATCGCTCGCCTTTTCGAAGTGCACCGCGAACATCTTGCCCTTGGCGAGCGGCTCTCCTAGGCACCAGCCGACCGGCCCATTGTCGATGTAATAGACTGCGCCGCGGAGCCCCAGCACATCGAAGTGCTCGAGAGCTTCGCGAGCTGCGCCATAGTCGCCCTCCACACCCTTACTCGCCCGCCACTCTTCCAAGACGGCCAATGCATCGGGCACGCGGCTTCTGTTGAATGGACGCTGCTCGCAGCTGTAGGTGTTCACAAAACCATTCACCAGATTGCGCTTCTTATGGTAGGCACGGCCGTTGAGGGTCGCAAGGGCTTCGCGACTATAGAGATAGTCGAAGTTGTCCCTATCCTCACGAATGAAATAGCCGCGCGCCTCGAGCTCGATGCGGTGCTGCCTTGCCTGGGACTCGGACAGATGCCGCATGTAGTCGAAGCGCAGCATAAGCTCGTCGAACTGTTTGAGCGATGGAAAGCAACAGGGCAGATAAAAAAACACTTTTCCCTTAAGATGTCCAGAAATGACGAGGTTCCCGTCAGGCAACTTGGAGACCTGATACCCATAGGTGCGACGAAAAAGATACAGCGCCGCAAAGGAGAACTCCGAGATGCCGTCAGGAAGGAGGTTGAGCGCTGGATACAGCTCGTCCCGCGCGTCGAGATCCAAGGGTGCGAATTCTGGATATGTGGGGATATGCATAGCTCTATGATACTCAGACCATTCGCCCTCGGCAAGAATCTCGACCCAAGCTCGACGGCACCCTTGCGCAAAATAGCCATCCGGTGCCATAGTGAAATATCATGAGTAGAACAACCGATTTTTTGTCCAAACCCTATGTGGACGCCCTGCTGAATCGCTTCCTCGACTATGTCAAGATCGACACGCAGAGCAATCGACACATCGAAACGACACCGACCACAGAGGGCCAGTGGAACTTAGCAAAGAAGCTTGCGCTCGAACTGCGCGAAATTGGCGTTCCCCAGGTCGAGCTCGACGACAAGTGCTACATCGTCGCACATTTGCCTCCTAGCCCAGGAAAGGAGAAGGCGCCCTGCATCGGGCTCATGGCGCACATGGATACGGCGAGCGATGTCTCAGGGCGCAACGTGCGGCCTCGCGTCATCAAGAATTACGACGGAAAAGCAGTGCGGCTTTCAGAGCAGTATGTTCTCGATCCTGCCGAATTCCCCGACCTCGTGGACCATGTCGACGATACGATCATCGTCACCGACGGCTCGACCCTCCTCGGTGCAGACGACAAAGCGGGCGTTGCCGAAATCATGACCGCAATCGAATGGCTTACAAACCATCCCGAGCTTTCACACGGGCCCATCGACATCTACTTCACGCCCGACGAGGAGACCGGCAAGGGTATGGACAATTTTCCCCTCCAGAAGGCAAAGGCTATCGCCTGCTACACGCTCGACGGCGGCAAGGCGCCGGAAGTGGAGGCGGAGTGCTTCAACGCATCCGCGGTGAAGGCCGAATTTTTCGGCAAGGTGATCCACATCGGCGCCGCGCGGGGAAAACTCGCCAACGCGGTCGCCATGGCGGCGAGCTTCATTGGGCTACTGCCCCGCTCCGAGAGCCCTGAGGCCACCGACGGCTGGTACGGCTATTATTGCCCCATCGAGGTGTCCGGAAACCTCGACTACGCGTGGACCGAAGTCTATCTACGCGATTTTTCGTCCAAGCGCATGGAAGAGAGAATCGCCGCCCTCAAAGTCTTCGCGGAGGCGGTCGAGGCACAGTTTCCGCAAGGAAAGGTCAAGCTGACGGCGACCACACAGTACCTCAACATGAAACAGAAACTCGACGCACACCCCGAAGTGCTCGAAAAGCTCGGACGCGCGATCAAAACCGCAAGCTACGAGCCGGTCATGAAACCCATCCGCGGTGGTACGGACGGTTCGCGGCTCACAGAGATGGGCATCCCAACCCCCAATACCTTCACCGGCGGCTACAACTATCACAGCCGCACCGAGTGGGCGTCGCTGTCCGAGATGTCGCTGGCCGTAGAGACTGTGATCAACCTTGTGCTGATCTGGGCCGAATAGACAGCCGCTCCGCAATGCCGTCCAGCCAGGCTTTGCGCCGGGCATAGCTGCTGTGGCGGAGGCTCCAGAACACGTGGACCTCCGCGTCGCTCACCCCGCAGAATTCTAGCACATTCTTCTTCCAGACCAAGGCAGGCGGCCAATCGTGGCCGTCGTCGGGCGCAGCGGCATCGGTGGTCACGAACACATCGAAGCGCTTTCGCGTGAACAGACCCGGTGCCTCGTCGTTCCTGAAATCGGCCTCTCGGAAGCCATAGGCGATGCCTGGCCTGAATACTCTGTCCAAAAAAC
>DIXD01000119.1:3134-7248 GCA_002435985.1 Spirochaetaceae bacterium UBA6089 | reverse complement strand
ATCTCGATGTCATCGCTTCGGGCCCTACCGTTCCCGACACGAGCACGTGGCAGGATGTCAAGGCGATATTCGACCGCTTCGGGCTTTTCACTGCATTGCCGGAGGCTGTTGTCCGTGCGACAGAGGAGGGACTTGCGGGGCTGCGCCCAGAGACTCCGAAATTTGGGGATGCGATTTTCGACTCGTGCTCGACAATGCTCGTGGGCACTAATTTTCATGCGATCCTCGAGGCCGAGCGCACAAGCAGACAGTTGGGCTATCACACCCTCGTCCTCGGAACCCGGATATCGGGCGAAGCGCGCGAGATCGGCAAAGTGTTCTCAGGGATTGCACAGGATATTGTGCTGCACGGCATCCCCGTCTCTGCGCCTGCCTGCATCATCGCCGGGGGCGAGACGACGGTTTCTCTGCGCGGTAAGGGCAGGGGCGGCAGGAATCAGGAAATGGCGCTCTCTGTGCTCAAAGAATTCTCACAATTTCCGCGAGAATTGCACTCCGCGCTGGGGAACGTCGTCTTTCTTTCTGCCGGCACCGACGGCAATGACGGCCCCACCGATGCCGCGGGGGCATTTGCAGATGCCGAAACCATCGGGCGCGCCGAGCTACTTGGCCTCGATCCCTCGAGGTTTCTGGCCGAAAACGATTCTTACTCTTTTTTTGAAAAGGTCGGCGGGCTTTTCAAAACCGGTCCGACAGGCACGAACGTATGCGATATTCAAATACTGATCGTGCAATAACATAGTATGAGGAGATAATGAATGAAAACCGATCCGCAGTTTAAACTTGCGGTTCTCATCGATGCGGACAACACACAGCCGGCTATCATCGACGGCCTCTTGGCGGAGATAGCGAAATACGGCATTGCCAGCGTCAAGCGCATTTACGGCGATTGGACAAATCCCAATCTTCGCGGTTGGAAAGAGCGGCTTCTCGAATACGCCATTCAGCCTGTCCAGCAGTTTGCCTATACGACGGGCAAGAATTCCACCGACAGCGCCATGATTATCGATGCGATGGACCTTCTGTACACGGAGAATCTCGACGGATTCTGCCTTGTCTCGAGCGATTCCGATTTTACGAGGCTCGCTGCCCGTCTCCGCGAGAACGGCAAGCTCGTCCTCGGCTTTGGCCAGCGAAAGACACCGAAACCCTTTGTCGCCGCCTGCGACAAATTCATCTATACCGAAATTTTGCAGGCGAATGTCAACGAATCGGATGAAGAACGCGACAGCATTGCCGACAAAGAATTCGGGAAAGGTGCCGCGCCTCCGGCCGACATCAAGAATGACAAAAGGCTCACATCCTTGCTTCTGAGCGCGGTCGACGAGGCCGCAGACGAATTCGGCTGGGGTTACCTCGGAGAGGTCGGCACCTATATTGCGAACCGTCTGCCTGAGTTCGATCCGCGAAACTACGGTTTTCGCAAGCTCGGCGAGCTCATTAAGGCAACGAACCTCTTCGAGATCGATGAGCGGACGAACCCGATGGTCCCCGGCAAACAGGTGTATCTGCGCGTAAAACAACACCGCGCGCGAAATCAGTAGTTGCTATGCCGAGGATTATGGTATGGTTTCATTATGCGATCTTTGTCTTGTGTTGTAAGCATTTTGGCCGTGATGCTCGTTCTTGGAGCCGTTTCATCGTGTGCCGCTCAGAAAAACAAGGGATTGTCGGCCTTACCGCAGGATATCCGTGCGCAGGTTGAAGCCGCTCTGTCCTCTGTCCGCATCGACGATACGGACAAGGAGCGCATCGTCGATGCGATCGGCGAGGACCCATCCGGATTTGCCCTTCTGTTTCGGGAAGTTCGGGATGTGATGAAGAAAGATCCGGACCTCTTGCGCCGCGTGGACAAAACAGTCGCGCTCCCCGCGGATTTTGTGCCGGACGACCTTGTGCCGCTCGATGGCCCATTCCCGTATGTGGTGTCGAAAAAGGGGATGCTCTTGCGCGCTCCTGCGCGGGATGCGCTGGTGCGCATGGCGGAGGCCGCTCGAAAAGAAGGCAAGACGCTCGTGGTCTCTTCGGCGTATCGCTCATACGAGTATCAAAAAACTGTATTCGAACGGAATGTCAACGAGATGGGAAGGGCCGAAGCCGAGCGCGTATCTGCGCCGCCGGGCAGATCTCAGCACCAGCTTGGGACGGCCATCGATTTCGGCTCTATCTCAGACGACTTCGCCGAAACCGCGGCCAGCCAATGGCTCTCTATAAATGCCGGCAAGTTCGGTTTTTCGCTCTCGTTTCCGAAAGACATGGAAGCCATCACTGGCTACCGCTGGGAGAGCTGGCACTATCGGTACATTTCGCCTCCGGCCGCCGAGATGCAGGCGCGCTTCTTCCTCGGCATTCAGCAGTATCTGATCGAATTCCTCGCCGCGCTGCCCCATTAGCCGAACACGATCTGGTCGAGGATGTCTGCCACCGCATCTTCCTCATTGCTCTTCGTCGACACAAGACGTGCCGCCAGCCGCACATCTTCATCGGCATTTGCAGGGGCGCAGCCCCAACCGGCCTTCTGAATCATAGAGAGGTCGTTCCGTGCATCGCCCACCGCCAACACCGATTCCATACCAATCCGCAGCCGTTTTGCAAGACGCTCGAGCGCTGCACCCTTGTCGGCGCCTTTCGGCAGTATCTCGAGAAAATATGGTTTCGACGTCACGATTTCGGCCTGGGATCCAATGTGGGTTTTCAGATCTTTGTACAACGACTCGATACGGGGCGGCTCTCCTCCCACCAAGATTTTTGTCTGATCGTGGCTGAGGATGGCATCCATGTCGGAGATGACCTCGACCGCCAGACCGGACAGCCGGTGATCCGTGATCGCCCACTCGTTCATGCGATTGCAGTAGATTGTATCTTCTATGTACAACTGCCACGCATACCCTTGTCGTTCGAGTTCCGCAGTCAAGGCTCTACAGAAAGAGGCAGGCAATTTGAGATCTTCGAGCAGTTTGCCCGTACTGGCCTGAATGAGCTGCGCGCCGTTCGATCCTATGAGGTAGTCTCCTCGGCGGTGAATACAGAGCTCTTCCGCGTACCGGCGCATCGAAAAATAGTTCCGCCCCGAGGCGAGTACAATGTGAATGCCGAGTTTTTCGGCGCGCTGGAGCGCGCGTTTGTTTTCTTCCGAGATCGAGAGATCGGCACGCAGGAGCGTATCGTCGAGATCGAGCGCGATGAGTCTAATCTGCGTCTTTTGTACTGCTTGATTCATGGCCCCTATTTAACCATGTGGGTGCACTCTTTTGAAATGGGGAGCACGCTTTGGCATACATCTGCCCTTGTGCCGAAGAGATACTTGCGCGCGACATTGAAGTCTACGATTCGCGCGCGCCGCACCGAATATTCACAGCTCGGGACTTCACCTTTATTCGTGCTTGAAGTAGGCTAACTCCAATGAGCCTACCCAATCAAGAGGACCTAGCCGGACCTGCCCGATCATCTGAGAATGCAGCTGCCGAAAGGACTGCACACTCCACCGCGACGATGGTGCGCAGCGCGGGTCTTCTTTCGTTTTTGACCTTGATATCTCGCGTGCTGGGCCTCATCAGAGAGATGACTAAGGCGCGCTTTCTCGGAACGGGCATCTATTCCGATGCGTTTACCGTCGCCTTCATTATCCCGAATTTTATGCGCCGCCTTTTCGCCGAGGGTTCCGTCACGGTCGCATTCATCCCTACCTACAAGGACTATCTCCACGCCAAAAATGACCAGGAAACTCGCGACTTTCTCTCCGCAAGCCTCACGGTGCTCACGATCTGCGTCGTGACCTTCGTGTTGCTGGGGATTGCGTTTGCGCCGGTCATCGTAAAGCTCTTCGGCTCGGATCCGGTCGAAACCGCCATTCTTACGCGGATCATGTTTCCTTTTCTGGCACTCGTTTCATTTGCGGCGCTTCTTCAAGGGATTCTGAATTCGCATGGGATCTTTGGACCTTCGGGTCTCGCACCGATTCTTTTCAATCTCTGCTTTATCGTCGTGCCATGGCTTGTGGGCAACCGCTTTGGCAATCCTGCGCGCGCGATGGCAGTGGGCGTGGTGATCGGCGGCATGGCCCAGGCCCTCATCCAAGTGCCGGCCGTTGTGAGGCTCAGTGGTCGTTTCGGGT
>DIXD01000119.1:0-3027 GCA_002435985.1 Spirochaetaceae bacterium UBA6089 | reverse complement strand
CGCGCTGGGGAGCACGATGCGCAGCTTGCTTTTGCTCACCGTGCCGGTCGCGGTCTTTTCCATGACCTTTCCCGAACGGATTGTAACGCTTCTCTTCAAGAGCGGTGACTTTTCGGATATGTCGGTGCAGCTCACTGCGGGCGCGTTTTTCTGGCACCAGACAGGGCTTGTGTTCATTGCGATGAATAGGCTGATCGCGCCGGCTTTCTACGCTCGCAGCGATACGAAGACGCCCACATGGGCGGGGATAGCGAGTTTCGGGGTGAATGTGATCCTCGTGTTGGCGCTCGCCTTTAGGTTTCAGGGGCCGGGGATTGCATTCGCGCTTTCATGTGCGAGTGCGGTGAATACTGCGTTCCTGGTGAGGGCGCTCATCAAGAGGAATACCGAGGGCATCAGAACGGAACTGTGGATGTCGCTCAAGTATATGCTGAGAATGCTGCTCTTTTCTCTCATTGCGGTGGTGCCGGCTATTTTTGCGGACAGGATGGTTTTCGCAAGGATCGGGGCCGCTGATTCGCGGTTTGTGGCAGCGGGCGTCCCTCTGGTCGTGGCGACAGTTGTGTTTGCAGCGGTCGGTATCGGCCTCCTTGTGTTGACAAAAGATCCAGTTGCTGCTTCAATAACCAATGCATTTTCGCGAAAGACTCATAGGAAAGGCACGTCGCAATCTTGACACATGCCTCGGCGAGTGATATATTCGCCACGCTCTATTTGTGCCCCTGTAGCTCAGTTGGCAGAGCATATCCATGGTAAGGATAAGGTCAACGGTTCGATTCCGTTCGGGGGCTCGAATCATACTATGATGAGCGCGGCGTACATCATGACGTGGCGCCGTGAAAGGAAAGGGAGCTATGGCATCCAAGAAGAAACAGAACGTAGAGATCATTGCGCTTCAGTGCACTGAGTGCAAGCGCCGCAACTATACGACCAAGAAGAACCGCAAGACTTCTCAGGAGAAGCTTGAGCTCATGAAATATTGCAAGTGGGACCACAAGCACACGTTGCACAGGGAGACGAAGGTAAAGTAATCCAAATTTAGGCCAGTAGCTCTAATGGTAGAGCGCCGGTCTCCAAAACCGGATGTTGTGGGTTCGAGTCCTACCTGGCCTGGTTTATCAGAAAGCCCACGTGACGCTGCGTGTTTTTCACAGCGTAAAAGCGAAAGGGGTGCAAGGAGCCACCATGAAAAAAATCATTCAGTTCTTTAAAGACAGCTACGCAGAGCTTTCGAAAGTAGTGTGGCCGTCAAAAGACGATGTGATCGCCTCGACGAGAATCGTTATCGTCTCTACGATTGTAGTGGCTCTTGTGCTTGGCCTCATTGATTTCCTCATCGTGTTGGGAATCGATGTTATCTTCCGATAAGGCAGTATAAGGATGGCAAAATCCTGGTATATTCTTCACGTATACTCCGGCTATGAGAACAAGATCGAGAAAACGATCCGGATGCTCATAGACTCGAATGAGCTTTCCCGCGACGTCGTCACCGACGTGAAGGTTCCCTCCGAAGAGATTTCTGAGGTAAAAGACGGCAAGAAGCGGACGGTCTCCAGAAAAATTTTGCCTGGTTACATTCTTGTGGAGATGGACTTGCCGGAGAATGGGTGGAAGACGACGTGCGCCGTCATTCGCAACATCAGCGGCGTCACGGGATTTGTAGGCTCTGCGTCCAACGCCAAGCCCCAACCCATCAGCATGGAGGAAGTGAAGCGCATTCTGCAGCGCACCGGTGAACTCAAGGGCGAACGGTCGATGCATTTCCGCCAGACTTTTGCGGTGGGCGAGCAGGTAAAAATAACGCAAGGCCCCTTCGAGTCGTTCTCCGGTGTCATCGATGAGGTGAACGCAGAGAAGAACAAACTCAAGGTAAGCGTTCAGATATTCGGTAGATCCACGCCTGTCGAAGTCGACATGGCGCAGGTCGAAAAGATGTAAGTCGGTGCCTCGCCGAGAGGTGCGGTGTTCTTTGTACAGCAGCATGTCGGCACAATTGTCGGTGTGCTTCTCAGATAAGGGGTGTATGCTCCGATGATGGGAGTCCCTGCCCGACAGGGACGCTATCCCGGCCGATGAGTGCCGGGTATACCACGACAGGAGAACGGCTATGGCCAAGAAAAAGATTACTGCAATCGTCAAATTGCAGTGCCCCGCCGGCAAAGCGACGCCGGCTCCACCTGTAGGACCCGCCTTGGGCCCTCATGGCGTTTCTGCGCCCATGTTCTGTCAGCAGTTCAATGAGCGCACGAAGAGCATGGAGCCGGGTCTCGTTATCCCGGCGATCATCACGATCTATCAGGACAAGACTTTCACCTTCATCCTGAAGACACCACCCGCCAGCGTGCTCATCAAGAAAGCCTGTGGGATCGAGAAAGGCTCTTCGCAGCCTCAGAAGGATAAGGTGGCAAAGCTTTCCAAGACAAAACTCGAAGAGATTGCGAAGCAGAAGCTTCCCGACCTCAACGCGAACGATCTTGAAGCCGCGAAGCGCATCATTGCGGGTACTGCCCGTTCCATGGGCGTAGAAGTGGAGTGGTGAGATGAAACACGGCAAAAAATACATCGAAGTGGCGAAGAAGGTCGATCCTTCGCAGGCGTATGAACTAGGGACTGCGTGCGCGCTCGTAAGGGAACTCAAGACAGCGAAGTTCGACGAGACCGTCGAGGTGCATATCAGACTCAACCTTAAGAAAAGCCAATCCGTGCGCGACACCGTGGTGCTCCCCCATCAGTTCCGGGCCGAGAAGCGCATCCTCGTGTTCTGCAAGCCTGAGCGCGTCAAGGAAGCCCTCGATGCCGGAGCTACTTACGCAGGCAGCGATGAGCTCATCGAGAAGATCAAGGGCGGATGGCTCGATTTCGATATTGCGGTCGCAACGCCCGATATGATGAAGGATGTGGGTAAGCTCGGTATGGTGCTTGGACGTCGAGGTCTCATGCCGAACCCGAAAACCGGCACGGTCACCAACGATCTCTCCGCAGCTCTGAACGAGCTGCGGAAGGGCCGCACCGAATTCCGTACCGACA
>DIXD01000115.1 GCA_002435985.1 Spirochaetaceae bacterium UBA6089 | reverse complement strand
ACTTGCGAGTCTCCGTGAGTTCGCCACCGCACTCCGGGCATATCTTCGCAGCGAGGTTCTCGGGCGGAATCTGGTCGGCCCTAAATCTCGTCTTGCATTTCTTACAGTCGACGAGCGGGTCGGTAAAGTTCTCGACATGTCCAGAGGCATGCCACACCTTCGGATGCATGAGAATCGCGGCATCGATGCCCACAATGTTATCGTGGAGCTGGGTCATTTCCTTCCACCAGAAGCGGGCAATGCGATTTTTGAGCTCGACTCCCTGAGGACCATAGTCCCATGCACCGGAAAGCCCACCGTAAATCTCCGACGACTGAAAGACAAAGCCCCTTCTCTTTGCGAGAGAGACAATCTTATCCATCGTGACTGTCGTGTCTGCCGTGTCTGCCATACCCATCCTCTCCTTATGCCTGTCCCTGAAATTTTTTTTCGATTTTGGCCCATGTGTCTTTCAGGGTCACCGTCCGATTGAAGACCGCACGTTGCGTCGTAGAATCGATATCCTTGCAAAAATAGCCCAGTCGCTCGAATTGCACTGTGGTGCCTACAGCAATCTCTGCGACAGCAGGTTCGGCCTTTGCATTGTATTGAACCGTAAGGGAATGGTCCGACAGATTGTCTAGAAAGGTCTTGCCCTCGGGCACTTCCATGGGACGTTCGGTCTCGAATAGATAATCATAGAGCCTAGCCTCGAAAGGAATTGCGTGGTCGGCAGAGACCCAGTGGATTGTGCCCTTGACTTTTCGGTTATCGGGAGCATCTCCGCCACGAGTCGCCGGATCGTATGTGCACCGTATGAGCGTGACTGCGCCAGTCTCTGCGTCTTTTTCGTAGCCTGTACAGGTGACGATATAGCCATAGCGGAGGCGAACCTGGTTCCCTGGATGAAGTCGGTAGTACTTCGGCGGGGGCGTCTCCCGAAAATCATCGCGTTCTACATAGAGCATGCCGCTGAAAGGAATCTTTCGCGTGCCGGATGCAGGGTCTTCCGGATTGTTCACTGCGTCAAGCCAGTCAACCCTATCTTTGGGCCAGTTTTCGATCACAAGTTTGACAGGATCAAGGACAGCCATGTAACGGCGCGCCCGCGCATTGAGGTCTTCCCGGATACAGTGTTCCAGCAACTGAATGTCGACCAAAGAGTCGGTCTTGGCAATTCCTATGCGGCCAAGAAAATCGCGAATTCCCTCTGGTGAATATCCGCGCCGCCGCAAGCCTGCGATGGTCGGCATCCGCGGGTCATCCCAGCCCGACACTTTCTTTTCTCTGACAAGCTGAAGAAGCCAGCGTTTGGAAAGTACCGTGTGCGACAGGTTGAGACGTGCGAATTCGATCTGTCGGCTAGGGAACACTTCGGCATTCTTCACAAACCACTCGTAGAGCGGGCGGTGAATTTCGTACTCCAGCGAACACAGCGAGTGCGTGACCCCCTCTATCGCGTCCGATAAGGGGTGTGCAAAGTCGTACATGGGGTAGATACACCATTTGGTGCCCGTTCGATAGTGAGGTTCTCTTCTGATGCGGTACATGACGGGGTCCCGCATGAGGAGATTGGGGTGCGCCATATCGATCTTGGCACGCAGGGTCTTCGCGCCGTCGGGAAATTCCCCGGCCCGCATGCGCCCAAAGAGATCGAGGTTCTCTTCGACCGAACGGTCCCTCCATGGGCTGTTCCGTCCAGGAGGCGTAAAGGTGATATTGTTCTTGTCCGGCACATTGGTGCCGCGGTATTCCTTTATCTGCTCTTCATCGAGATCGTCGACGTAGGCAAGGCCTTTGCGGATAAGTTTGCAAGCAAGGTCGTACAGTATCTCGTAGTAATCCGAAGCGAAGAAAAGCCTGTCTTCCCAGTCGTAACCGAGCCATTTGATATCTCTTTTTATTGCTTCGACATATTCCATGTCTTCTTTTTCCGGATTCGTGTCATCCATGCGCAGATTGCATTTCCCGCCGAAGTCCTGCGCCACTCCGAAGTCAACAAAGAGAGCCTTGGCGTGACCGATGTGGAGCCAGCCGTTTGGCTCGGGCGGAAAACGGGTACGTACTTCCTTAAAACGGCCGGTGCGCAGATCTTCGGCAACAGCCTCTCGAATGAAGTCGAGATACTCGGTTTTTTCGTTAGCTTCTGACATTGTATACTCTCCCTCCTGTGCTTCAGGGGCACAGTATGAGCACTATGGCCTGCAATGTATGAATGGGTCAAGCTCTCCGCAGATACTGAATGGCCTCTTCTATTCGCTCCAGGCTTTCATCTAAGCCGAGAATCTTCATGGATTCGAAGAGAGGCGGACTTACCCGAGTATAGGTTATCGCGACCCTGAGGGGCATGAGCATATCCCCGAGCTTTTTGCCGATCTCTTGAGCCCGCTCTCGAAACTTCTCCTCTAAAACCGGGATATCATCGAGACCGAAGCTCTGAAGAAGCCTCTTATCCTCTTCGAGCAAGAAAGCGGCGTCCTGGGCATTCGACCGCTTCGGCAGATAGCTGTCCACTGGAGGAAGCTCGAGCCGCTTGTAGAGATACGCCATGATCGCCGGGGCATCAGCAAGAAACTTGAGTCTCTCCCTGATGAGAGGCATCGCGGCCAACTCTATTTTGTCTTTCTCCGGATCATCCTTCGAGCGGAGGCCGGCCTCGATCAGATACGGACGGACTAGGTCAGCCAAGGCCTGATCGCTTTTTTGGCGAATATACTGACCATTGAACCATTCGAGCTTCTGATAGTCGAAGACCGCTGGCGCTTTATTCAGCCGCTCAATCTTAAAGAGCCTCACCAATTCATCCAAGCTGTAGAGATCCCGGCCATCCTCGTATGAACAGCCCAGCAGGGCAATGTAATTGATCAGCGCCTCGGGCAGATACCCCGCTTTTCTGAATTCATTGACCGCGGTGGCGCCATGACGCTTCGAAAGTTTATGGCCATCCTGGCCCAACACCATCGGAAGGTGGCAGAGCTTCGGCATTTCCCATCCGAAGGCGTCGTACATGATCTTGTGGAGAGGTGCGGAAGGGATCCACTCCTGAGCGCGCATGACATGCGTTATTCCCATCAGATGATCGTCGATGATGTTGGCCAAGTGATAGGTCGGAAAACCGTCCGATTTCAAAAGCACGGGGTCGGGGCTGATATCTTCATTTTTCCACTCAATGCTGCCCAGAAGCTCATCTTCGAACACGGTGACACCATCGAGAGGAATCTTCAAACGGATCACATGGGGTTTTCCTTCGGCGATGTTGCGCTCCCTCTCTTCTTTTGCGAGCGTACGGCAATGGCGGTCGTAACCGATTTCGTCTTTCTTTGCGGAAATCTGTTCCCGACGGAGTTTCTCAAGTCGCTCGGCATCACAAAAACAGTAGTAGGCCTTGTCCATCTCTACGAGTTCTTCGGCGTATTTCCGATAGACTTCGAATCGTTCGGATTGTATATAGGGGCCGTATGGGCCGCCGACATCTGGCCCCTCGTCCCAATAGAAGCCCAGCCATTTGAACGTGTCGTAGATGTTTTGTACATACTCCTGCGAGCATCGCGTGCGGTCGGTATCTTCAAGGCGCAGAATAAAATTTCCGCCCTGGGATTTTGCGAATAGATAATTGATGAGGGCAGTCCTTACGCCCCCTATGTGTTGATACCCTGTCGGTGATGGAGCATACCGTACTCGAATAGACATTATTCCTCCTCAGTGCTGCGTTACTATACATTTCCGAAGATTTCTATGCAATAATTGTCACAATCGTGGATTATGCCTCGCTGATCAGTACAGGCGTATGCCCGCCATGTAGGAACGCACGGCCAGCGCGAGGGTGGCAAGAACAATGAGCAAAAGAAGCATCAAAAAACGTCCAGGAGAGAAACGCTCTCGTTTGAGGAGGCTGAAACTTACCATAAAGACGGCATTGAAGATGCTGAGGCCGAGCAATCCTACAGAACAGACGTCGAATGCAGTTCGCCACCAGCTTGAACCCCCACTCAGCATGATCACGGCAAGGATCAGCCACAGCACGCATACAGTCGCTTGAGCTATTTTTTGAAAAAGCCTGAAAGCGCTTAAAAAACTCGATTCTTTCCGAAGACCGCTTTCGTTTTTCATAGCACCAGTATATCATAATCATATATGGAATATCTGTTCAATTTCAACAAAATTGCCTATCTCAAGGGGAAAAAACCGAACGGTTGCATACTCTGCCTCGTCCGTGACGGTTCCGAGGATGTAGAGAAACTGATTGTCCATCAAACAGCGCACTTTATAGTGTCGCTCAACCTCTACCCCTATAATCCCGGGCATCTAATAGTATTCCCGAGGCGGCACATCACGGATATCCGGGCGTATACAAAAGAAGAACAGCACGAGCTCGACGAATTGTTGCCAACATGCATCAATGTGCTCGATCGATACGGAAGCCCTTCGGCTTACAATATCGGCTACAATATGGGACTTGCGGCAGGAGCGAGTATCGAACACCTTCATCTGCACATTATCCCTCGTTACCCCAGAGAGATAGGTATCGCAGAGCTTATAGGAGGCTCACGAGTCCTCGTCGAGGATCCCAAGGTTACACTCGTTCGGCTGCAAGAGATTTTCCGCAGCTTAGTCGTCGAGGATGCTCGCCTTGGTCCCTAAGGGGAGAATGACAAGAATTGGTTCCTGCCCCGAAAAAATCTCGACCTGTGGCATCATGGTTTTATTGCTCACCCCAAAATGCCCACAGTCCCACACAAGGCCGTCGAGCGGCCACCTGAGCCCATGAGAATGCATACCCCTAGCCCCTTGAGAGAGCGGAAAGACTGAGACGATCAAAGTCGTAGGCGCAGAAAAATGTAGGCTGCGCCGCGCTGGAACAAGAAAAACACTTTCCTTCGCCGTATGCCACTCATGAATCGAATTTTCTCGTTCGAACAGGGCTCTGACGGCCAAGAGGTGATCGAGACGGCCAGACCCCCCACCGGCGAGCACAATCTTCTGTGCACCTCGATTCATGGCAGCCTCTATGGCAAGTTCCGTATCGGTATAATCCTTTTCTTCGGGATATCGCAGAATCTTATCGTTGGGTACTCTGGCGAGCGATCCATATCGGATGCTGTCAAAATCTCCCACGACAATATCAGGTTCAATAGCTGACGACAGACAGACATCGAAACCAGAATCCGCCGCAACGACGCAGCTCGCGTCTTTTGCAAGCGCGCGGATAATCTCATGAGGTGGACAATCGCCACCGGTCACGATAAGGGCTATCATATATGCTTCCTCATACACTTCCTCGTAGACACAATAGTGAGCCTAAGATACACTTCATGGCCAGGAATGAAAATACCCAATATCGACCCCGAATTGAGAAAAATTGCAGACACTCTCATCCGAAATGGCAAGAAAGCCTACCTCGTTGGCGGCGCGGTGCGCGATGCATTTCTGAAGAGACCTGTCACCGATTTCGATATTGCAACCGATGCTACGCCGCAGGAGAGCATGCGCCTTTTCCCCAGGGCAATCCCGACAGGCATACAGCACGGGACCATCACGGTTATCCCACGCTCCCGCAGATTCAAAGTCGAAATAACCACGTTCCGTACCGAAGGAGCCTATACCGATGGGCGTCACCCGGACAGTGTAGCGTTTATCGATGACATCTTTCTGGACCTCTCGCGGAGGGATTTCACGATCAATGCCATGGCGTTCGACCTGGCGAGCAATGTTTTTATCGATCCTTTCGGCGGAAGAAAAGATCTCGAGGACAGAATAATCCGGGCAGTCGGCAGTCCCCTCGATCGATTCCGTGAAGACGGCCTCCGGACGATTCGAGCCATCCGTTTCGCCTCGCAGCTCGGCTTCGTCATAGAGCCGGCGACGCTGAGCGCAATAGCCGAGTGCCGCGAAGGCCTTCTCCGTATCTCGGTGGAACGTATCCGCGACGAGTTTTCCAAAATCCTCGAGGCCCGCAAACCATCTGTGGGCTTGCAGCTCCTTGTCGATACCGGGACAGTCGAAGCGATCGTCCCCGAGCTGATGGCGTGTAAGGGCGTGCCTCAACCACAACATGGGGCGCAGGATGTGCTGGCACATCTCTTCGCGACTACAGATGCGCTGATCCCCGACAACCTTCCAGAGGATCAACTCCTCATTCTGAGGCTTGCGGCACTCTTCCACGATATCGGAAAACCTTTGTGCTACAGCAATGGCAAAAACGGTGTCTCTTTCTATGGACATGAGCTGGAATCGGAAAAAATCGCAAGGAAACGGCTTCAGCAGCTAAAATATCCCAACTCGGTCATCGAGAGAGTCTGTCATTTAGTCCGCCACCATATGTTCAACTATGAGCCTGGATGGACCGATGCGGCGGTCCGCAGATTCATCGCCCGCGTGGGACTATCTTCTGTTATGGAGCTATTCGCGTTGCGCCTTGCCGACACGAAAGCCACCACAGGCGGCCCATCTTCGTGGCCACTGCTCTCCGAGTTCAAGTCAAGAATCGATCGTGTCGTCGAAACAGGCGAGGCTCTTAGTCTAAAAGATTTGGCGGTCAATGGCGATGATCTTGCGGCTTTGGGTATCCCTCGCAACAGAGAGATGGGAGCACTGCTTTCGGAGCTCCTCGACACGGTACTCGAGGACCCCTCACTCAATACAAAAGAGAAGTTGCTCGAAATTGCGAGGGCAAAATATTTTAGCCTACAACGCTAGAGTCGGCTCCACCAGGTCCGACGATCGCATCGAGGATTCGTGTTGTCTCTCCACCGCGAGTGTGTAAGGCTTCGAATGCTTGTTGGGCGGCCCGCTGCTCGGCCTCTTTCTTTGTGCGCCCCTCAAGAGGGCCGAAGGTCTCTCCATCGAGAATGCATGAGATATAAAAGTGACGGGCGTGCTCGGGCCCCTCTATCTTTACCACCTCATACTGCGGAAGTTCAATTCCACGCTTTTGGGCATATTCTTGGATTATCGATTTGAAATCTTTTCCGGAACTAAACGCCAGTGCTTCGATGTCGTCGGCAAAGAGCCGTTTGATGAGGCTCTTTGCGGCCTCAAAACCGCTATCCAGGTAATAGGCGCCTAAAAGCGCTTCGATCGCATCCGCCAGAATGGCCGGTTTCCATCGACCGCCGCTGTTCTCTTCTCCCTTACCGAGCAACAAATAATCGGAGAGAGAAAGCGTTGCGGCAATACGACTGAGGGTGGCCTCTGAGACCAAAATGCTCTTCATGCCCGCAAGCTCGCCCTCATGTCGGGACGGAAATCGTTCGTAGAGAATGTGTGAAATGCACAGTCCCAGCACGCTGTCCCCAAGGAACTCAAGACGTTCATTGTCGTGTGAGACTGAATGGGACTCATTGACATAGGAGCTGTGAGTCAACGCAAGATCAAGCAGCGTGGTGTTCTGAAATCGAATAGAGGTTAGATTCTGGAACTGTTGGAGGGCCGTGCGGCGTGAAACATCCGTTCCGCACATGCGGGATACCCTAGAATGCTTCACGCCCCCACCGTCTTATTTTACCTGAGTTTTGATAAACTCGTATGCATCCTTTACGGTCTCGAATTCGTTCGCCTTCTCATCGGGAATTTGAATACCTAGCTCCTCTTCTATGCCATAGACGAGTTCATAGGTATCGAGGGAATCAGCGCCGAGATCCTGGCGAAAACTGGCGTCCATGGTGATCTTGCTTTCATCTACTTCGAGCTTCTCTGCAATAATCTTCTTGATTTTCTCAAACAGTTCGTCCATTCTAGAAACTCCTTATTTAGATTCAGGGGTGATAACTTGGCGGCCCCTGTAGAAACCGCATTTAGGGCACACCCTGTGCAGCATGACCG
>DIXD01000108.1 GCA_002435985.1 Spirochaetaceae bacterium UBA6089 | reverse complement strand
GGCCTGTCGATAACCTCTCCCGCAGCGATGCGGCGGGAAGTCTCCGGAGGCAGAATTCTGATTTTTCCCATCGTTGCTATGATAATGATTCCGGCAGAAAAAACAAAGGCCGCGCACCAGTGGGGTGAAGTGCGCGGCCAAGATTGGTGGACGGCGGTGTGTCGCCGGACGCTCTGCTATAACTCGAATCCGACCGACAGGCTTGAGACGACATCGTAGTCCTGTTTTGTCGGGTTCCATGTGTAAACATAATCCATAGTGACGAGCGCAGTGCCCGCCTTGTAGCTCACTGTCATGCCGATTGATGCGTTCTCAGGATCGATGAGGTCCTGCCATACATCGCCGCTCGTTTTTTTGCCGAGGAAGAATTTTTCGTACCGAGCCGCAATGTCCACGTTGGGAATGAGGCCACGGCCAAGCTTGATCGACCCGAGCAGGTGGGGGTAGTCCGCCGGATTTTCGGAGGCGTATGTGGGATCGGAGATCCACGCAAAAGGCGCATCGAGCGCTGCCCTGAAGACCAGCGAAGACTCGAAGAGATCAAAGCCAAGCGATGCCAGCCAGCTTGGAGTGAAATTCGAGCCGGCGGGCACATGGCTCTTGATATACAGGAAGCGGTCGGCCCGGTACAGATCATAGTTCGCGTCGAAATAGGAAGGAATGAAATCGTCCTGGAAATACCTGAATTGGGCTCCGTAGAGAATAAAGTGCGCGACCCTTCCGCGGACCCCAGCCATCGCACCCATGGAGCTGTTCATCTCCCGCGCGCCCTCCGCGAAGGTCGTGAGCGAGAAAACACCGCTTTGAATGACGGGTAGGGTAATGTCAGCTCCGAGCACATAGATAGGCTCCGAAGGCTGGGTGCTATACCTGATTGTGTACATCGCATCATCGACATAGAGATAAGGGTCTCTGTCGTACACGCCGATCGCGCCCAGCTGCAGTCTTCCCAGCAGGCTCTTCTCCATGAAGGCCAGAGGCTTGATATATACCCGGCCTCCGATGACATCGAACTGCGTGACATTGCCCGTCAAAGCCTCGACGCCGACATAGGGCACACCGAAGAGGCTCCCGTCCACGCCCAGCTGCATGCCGAAGATTCGTCGCTGGGGCAAAAATCGCATGTTCGAATAGTTGTCGACGATCAGCCCGTTACCGAGGGTAAAATCGGAGATGGAGCCCAGCTTGACATAGAAGGGATCCTCCCATTGCATTCCATAACGGATATAGAGGATTTTGGGCAAGTAAACGTCGAAGATGGTCTGGCCGTTCTGGGGTATCCAATCGGGCTCGTAGACCTCGAAGGCGCTGGTCCCTGTTCCGAGTTTGAATCTGAGCATGAGATCGAGTCCAATGCCGAATTTCCCGACAGAAAATTCTGGCTGCAGTGCCAGCTTGGACCAGCTTTCCAATGTAGTGGGGTCGTTTGGATCAGGCAAAAGGTCTGTTCCCAAACCCGCAGAAAAATCGAATCCTGTTCCTACATTTTCCTGAGCAAAGGCAGGGATGGCGACGACCAATAGAGCAAGCAACACAAGCGCTTTTTTCACAAGAAGCCTCCTTTCTCTTTTTTTACGTAATACAGTATACTCTATTTCTACACGAATTGCATCCAAAAAAAGACCGTAACGTCATTAGGGGAATCACGATGGATTTTTTTGCCCGCATCGAAGAGCGAATTGAAAAAATGGATACCGTGCTCTGCATCGGCCTCGACCCGGCCTTTTCAAAAATCGATATCGAGAAGCAAGGCAAAATTGCTTGCGCGCGCATCGCGCTAGAGCACAATCTCCGGATCATTGAGGCCACATCCCCCTGTGCCGCTGCCTTCAAACCCAACATTGCCTTCTATGAGGCGCTGGGCGAGCCGGGGATGACAACCCTAAGGGAGACTTTGAAGTCTATACCCGACGATATTCCCGTCATCATCGACGCAAAGCGGGGTGATATTTCAAATACGGCAGAGGCCTATGCGCAGGCGCTCTTCGGAGAGCTCGGAGCGGACGCCGTCACCCTGAGCCCGTATATGGGGCTCGATACCCTGGAGCCATTCTTACGGTGGAAGGAGAGGGGCGTCTTTGTGTTGTGTCGCACCAGCAATCCCGGAGCAGGTTTTTTGCAGGATATCATGGTAAATAACAGCCCCCTGTATCTCGAAGTGGCGAAACAATGCGCCGTGCTGCCGAACGAGGTGGGGCTAGTGGTGGCGGGCAACGACCTGGAAGCCCTGCGGAGGGTTAGGCAGGTCGCCCCTTCGGCATGGTTTTTGAGCCCGGGCATAGGCGCCCAGGGCGGACAGGCCGACCAGGCTTTTTCCGTAGGAGCACGAGGCGATGGCAAGGGCATCCTAGTGGTCGTTGCGCGAGCAATAGCCGATGCCTCGGAGCCTTTCGAGGCCGCCTGTAGACTGCGGGATCTCATGAGAAAGGCCCGTGATGTGCGATTAAAGGTCAGTGTAAGGGTGGAAAATGCTCCTCCGACCGATACCATGAACAGAGATACCATGAACGAGGAACTGTTGTCACTCAAGCATGAGTTTGTCCATGCGCTGCTCTCGACGAAATGCTTCAGGCTTGGAGAATTCATTCTCAAAAGCGGTAAAACGAGCCCCTTCTATATCGATCTCAGGCGGCTCATCGCCGATCCTCGTGCGATGAAGCTCGCGGGCAGAGCCTATGTGGTGCTTGCATCGAACTGCACCTACGACTGCATCGCCGGTATCCCTGCTGCTGGTTTGCCTCTTGCCACAGCTGCGTCGCTGGAGACTCAAAAACCCATGATCTGGCCCCGGATGCCTGTAAAAGAGCATGGAACCGGCAATCGCATCGAGGGGAATTACTCGGCGGGAGAATGTGCCCTATTGCTCGACGATCTCATCACGACCGGCGCAAGCAAACTCGAAGCTATCGACATATTGCGGTCGGAGGGACTTCGTGTTGAAGACCTGGTTGTATTGATCGAACGAGGCAAAGAAGGAAGGCGCGACATGGAGAGGACCGGCGTACGACTTCATGCATTTATCCATGTTCTGGAGCTCTTCGACGTGCTCAGGCAGGGTGGAGAAATAGACGCCGATCAATATCAAAAATTCGTCGAATTTGTGACCGATGTATAACTCAAGCCAAGTTCCATGTTTGTTTCAAGAGAGTTTGGGCTCTTTGCCACCTAAATATCCGAAAGATATATGGATTTCGTGTACTCCACGATTGTCCGTTCCAAGCCGAGCCAGAAATCTCTTGCATCACAAAGGGTACAGTTATTGCTGATTTTTCTCTTGTTGTCTTCACTCGAGCAGGGGACTATTTCCAGCGTTTCTCCGACTGCAGACAGGATATCGTAGGTCGAAATTTCGTTGAGTTTCTTATTCAGGGAAAAACCACCACCCGGCCCTCGAAAGGCCTTGACTATGCCGGCTTTCCTCAACCTGTAAAAAATCTGCTGCAGAAATTCGGGAGAAAGGCCTTCGATTTGCGCAATCTTCTGCAGGGAAACCGGCTTTTGTTCATCAGACAGTTTTGCAAGGGTCAAAATTGCTCTGAGACTGTAGAGCCCACGTGTCGTCATTCTCATTGTATAAGCCCTCTTTTTCGATTTTTTGCAACATTTTGATAGATTTAATTGTAGCACCACGAGGTAAACCGTGCAACTAAAACTTATTTGTTCCAATAAAGAAAGAAGAGCGGCACAGACACGTTCGGAAATAGTTGATCAGACTGTCTGGATGAGTGTCTCGTTGGGGGGGGTATAGGGGTAAATCGAAGATGGGCCGAAAGGAACCTTAGTACCTTCAGCTTCCCCTTACGCTGAACTTGTTTCTGTGCGGTTTAGTGCAACTCTTTCGACCGTAAGCGCATCATCACCGACAGGATGGCGTAGCCAGAAGAAAGATCCTCGCGCTCTACCAATACATCGTCGGGCACCTTAAGCTTCACGTTTGTGAAGTTCCAGATCGCATGAATGCCTGCGGCAACGATCGCATCGCAGCTCGATTGAGCGTAGGGGGAGGGGACAGTGAGGATCGCCAGCGTTATATTCATGCTTTCGATGACCGCTTTGAGCTCTTCCATCCCATAGATCTGTACCTGGTGTATAGAGCGACCCACCTTCGAAAGGTCGTTGTCGAACGCAGCCACGATGTGAAGGCCATGATTTCTGAACTCTTGGTACCCGATCAGTGCCGAACCGAGGTTGCCCGCACCGACAATCGCGGCTTTCTGCTCGATATCCCACGCCAGATAATGTTCGATGGCGGCGATAAGCTGTTCCACCGGATAGCCTTTTTTCGGCTTGCCCACAATCCCGGTTATGGCGAGGTCCTTCCTGACTTGTATCGGTTCCAGGTTGAGTTCGTTTGCAATCCATGTTCCGGAAATGTAAGGATCCCCTGTTCTCTGAAAAGCACGAATGATATTGAGATATGAAGGTAAACGGCGAATTGATGGTGCATAACTCAATTTCGTTTTCATGGGCATGCAACTCCTTGCTCCAAGATTGTATGAGTATTTCTCTATATAGCGTATGCAGACATATCGATAAAAGTCAAGCGATTCGATGTTTTTTTCACAACGTGGCAAAACAAAAGGCGCTGAGGAAAAGGAGGGAAACCTCAGCGCCACCGCTCATGGAAAAAATGACGTGATGTCGGCGTTCACAATTGCCGCTTTTTAAAAATTATTATAGCACAAACGTATAAAATATGCAACATATGATTATTTTTTCGTGAATTTATGCATATATACGGGGTTCCTGGTTGATTTTTATATATAAACCATCGTCAGTCCCACCAGGTTCTTCCACAAAAATCGGGTCGGATCGAAGAGCCGGCATGGCGAATCGAACACGCTGTCTTTACCTGTCCAAAGAGCGGAGAAAGGCGCTGTACAAATAGTTCCAAGGTTCTGCCGCCTGCGACGTCTTCATCGTAGAATATCACGTCTTCCTTGCGGAAGTCGAAGAGCCACGCCTGATCGGAGAGGCTTATGATGGGCTCTTCGTCGTGGCGCTTGAACATCGAAAATCGGATGAAGTACAGCGGAACCTCCAGCAATTCCGACAGAACGAGCGCAGGCATGATCGAGCCATGGGCGGCCCCAATGAGGAGAGATGGCCGATAAGCCTTTTTTATTTTTTCTGCAAGGGCCGAGAGGAGAGAGGGATTTGCGCCGAGCCATGTATAGTGGTCCTGGATTGCAGTGTAGATAAACGAGGAGACGGCTGGAGGCGTTTCCGAAAGAAGATTTTTCAAATGTTGCCCCGCACAGGGCGCCAGACGACAGCACTCTCGCGCAACTTTTATAGAGCTCCAGTAGAGTTCGTTTGCCCGCTGTATTTCTCCCAGAGAGTGGCTGATCCGATATTTACGCGCTTCTTTGAGCTCGTAGTATATGGTGGGGTGGAGGGGAAGTCCATGTTCGACACATATTTTATAGTTCAAGAGGACATTGGCGATGGAAGGGAGCAGGATATACAAACGAATCGCTTTCTTGAATAGCTCCTGCGCCTTGTGTGGAGACATCGCCTCCGGAGAGACTTCTTCGGCCGTGATATCCGCCATAAGATTCGTGATGTCGGAGATGATGGTCTGAAAAGGCATCGCGCAGTTCATTTCCTCCGGCGGAGATTCCCAGTCCGCCCATTCGAGAAAGCGGGTAAATGTTAAAAGCGATGCCATGACAACAATGGTATGATAGACCAGTCTCACGAACAAGCCTCGAATGGAACAGGGTGCATGGACTATTTCGCGACACTCACATATAGTTTTCGAATAGAATGACAAGAGAATCTCGACTGGAGGCAGTATGGATAAGCCCTTGGTTGAATGTGTGCCGAATTTTTCCGAAGGAAGAGATCGCGCAAAAATCGAGGCGATTGCAAATGCTATACGGTCCGTGTCGGGGGTAGTCTTACTCGATGTGGATCCGGGATACGACACAAACCGTACGGTATACACGTTTGTGGGCACCCCACAAGCCGTGAAATATGCCGCTCTCGAAGCTGCACGGGCGGCGCGGGCGGTGATCGACATGAGGGTTCATCATGGGGAGCATCCCAGGATGGGCGCGCTCGATGTGTGTCCCTTTGTGCCGGTCTCGGGGGTCTCTATGGACGAGTGTGTGCAGCTGTCGAAGGCCTTCGGCGAAGAGCTCGCGGAAGAGTTCGGCGTGCCCGTATTTTTATATGAGAAATCTGCGTCGCGCCTCGAACGTCAGAGCCTTGCCGACATTCGAGCGGGCGAGTATGAAGGGCTCGAAGCCAAATTGGCCGATCCTGCGTGGCAACCGGACTACGGGCCGGCCCGATTCGATCCACGCTGGGGAGCCACGGTGACGGGCGCAAGAGAATTCCTCATCGCATACAATATCAATCTCAATACAAAGGACAAAAAACTCGCGCACGATATTGCCCTTAGCATCCGAGAGGCCGGCCGCAGCGTCAAGGATGCGGAAGGAAACACCATAAGGGTGCCTGGGCTCCTGCGCGCTGTCCGCGCGATCGGATGGTACATAGATAGCTATCAGTGTGTCCAAGTATCGATCAATCTGCTCGATTTCCATGCAACGCCTCTCTATATGGTGTTCGACACGGTGAAGAAAGAAGCGGAAGCTAGGGGACTATACGTGACGGGTTCTGAACTTGTGGGGCTCATCCCGCTTGAAGCGATCCGGTCCTGCGGTCGGTATTATCGCAGAAAGATGGGCAAGAGCCCGGCGCTCTCGGACCACGAGCTGGTGGATTTAGCTGTTCAGACACTCGGTCTTCGTGCTGTTCAGCCCTTTGATCCGGAAAAAAAGATCATCGAGTGGGCCATTGGAGAAAAAAAGAACCTTGTGTCAATGGACCTCCGCTCATTTGCCGATACGGTCTCCTCCGATTCGCCTGCGCCGGGTGGAGGATCGGTGGCCGCACTCGCAGGAGCCCTTGGAGCGGCCCTGGCCGCGATGGATGCAAACCTGACCGTAGGCAAAAAAGGCTATGAGACGGTCTCCGAAGCGCTCTCTGCGCTCGGCATGAAGGCCCAGGAGCTGAAAAGAGCGCTGCTCGACATCGTGGACGAGGACACAGAAGCCTTCAATGCTGTCATGGAAGCAATGAGGCTCCCCAAATCCTCCGATGCCGAGAAGTTCGCCCGAAGTGCCGCTCTCGAAGCGGCAGGGAAGAACGCTGCGAGGGTGCCCATGAGGACCGCAGGCTTCTGCCTTGAAACCATGAAGCTATGTGCGGACGCCGCGAAATCCGGCAACGTCAATTCGGCGACAGATGCCGCAACGGGATGCAATATGGCGCATGCGGGCTTGCTGAGCGCAATTCTGAATGTGCGCATCAATATCAAGACCCTCTCCGATGAAGAGTTCAAGGCAGCACTGCGACACGAGTGTGATGCCCTCGAAAGTCAGGCTGTCGCGATACAACAGGAGATGGATACCACGATCTCAGGTATCTTCAACGACTGATGTCACCTCTGGGCTATTCATCTCTCCGGCGAGTAAATAATCGTGCAAAAACAGTATTGACCAATAGACGAAGGAGTACTATACCTTGCGATAATTTAGTACGATTCAAGGAGCCTGGGGGATGAAGGGCGCTGATGTCGACATCGTGGGTGTTTCGAAGTTCTTTGGCTCTTTTCAGGCACTGAAAAACGTAAACCTTTCCATCTCGAAAGGGGAATTTTTTTCTCTGCTGGGTCCTTCCGGCTGCGGCAAAACGACGGTGCTCCGCCTGATAGGTGGTTTCGAAGACCCAGACAGCGGGAGCATTGCCATTGATGGCAAGAATGTCCTCGGCCTTCCTCCGGACAAGCGTCACTGCAACACTGTCTTTCAAAGCTATGCGCTCTTTCCTCACCTTAGCGTATTCGAGAATGTCGCCTTCCCCCTTCGAATCCGAAAGATGCCTCAGGAGCTCGTACGCGAAAAAGTGATGCACTACCTCTCGTTGGTGCAGCTCGAAATGCACGCCCCTAAGAAGCCTTCCCAGCTCTCGGGTGGACAGCGACAGCGCGTCGCCATCGCCCGTGCTCTCATCAACGAACCTTCCATACTGCTCCTCGACGAGCCACTGTCCGCACTCGACGCCAAACTTCGACAACACATGCTCATGGAGCTGGATACAATTCACGACAAGGTGGGCATAACCTTTATCTACGTGACGCACGATCAGCAAGAAGCGCTCTCTGTGTCGGACCGCATCGCCGTCATGAATATGGGGGAGGTGCTGCAAATTGGCACGCCCCGGCAGATCTACGAGAATCCCGCCACCGAATTCGTCGCCCGATTCATCGGAGAAACCAATGTCTTCAACTTAAAGATTGTGTCCATCGATGGTACGAAGATACAGGGAGAGGCCGAGGGCCTCGGACTAATGTTCGTCGACGACGAGTCCGATGCTCGGCCGGGAGAGACGGTGCTGGCCACCATTCGACCGGAAAAGATCCGTATTTCCACCAAGATTCCCAAGACCAACGGAGGGCAGATCAACATTCTCCACGGCTTTGTTGCCGAACCAATCTACTCCGGGTTTCAGACCAAATATATCGTGCAGGTGGACTCGGGGATGTTCGTCACTGTCTATAGGCAGCATGCGAATTGGTCCGAGGGGATTCCCGATATCGAATGGAAGGATGAGGTGTATCTGTCGTTCAGCGCAGCGGACATGGTGATCGTGGAGATGCACGGACAATGAGAAAGCAGCACATAGGGTTATTGTATACCTTGCCGCAGATACTGTGGCTACTTGTGTTTTTTGCCGCTCCTCTGTGTATCATCGTGATCTATTCGTTTTTGAAGAAGGGCCTTTATGGCGGGGTGGAACCGCAGTTCAGCCTCGAGGCCTATACGGCGATGGCCAACCCCAACATCGTCCTTGTCACATGGCGCACGCTCAAAATCTCCATCATCGCCACCACACTGACTCTTCTCATCGCGCTGCCCTGCGGCTACAGCATCGCTCGCTCGAGAAACCAGGCGATCAGGCTATTTCTGGTCATTGTTCCGTTCTGGACCAATTTCCTTATCCGCATCTACGCGTGGATCGCCATCATGGGCAACGAGGGGTTTCTGAACGATATTCTGCGCGCCCTGCACCTGACCACGGAGAGTATCCAGTTTCTGTACAATCAGACTGCCGTCATTCTCGTTCTTGTCTACATGTATCTGCCTTATGCGATCCTGCCGCTTTTTTCGACGATCGACAAATTCGACTTTACCCTTTTGGATGCAGCAAGGGATTTGGGTGCGACCAAATTTCAGTCGTATATCCATGTCTTGCTCCCCAACATCAAGAGTGGGCTGGTGACGGCAGGCCTTTTCACCTTTGTTCCGATATTCGGGGCCTACGCCGTTCCTCTTCTCATCGGCGGTAAGGATTCTTATATGCTGGGCAATATCATCGCCGACCAACTGACCAAGACGCGCAACTGGCCTCTGGCCTCATCCATTTCGATGACGGTGACTGTGCTCACGACAGGTCTCGTCTTTCTCATTGCCATGAGAAAACCGCGCGAACAGAAGCAGGTCTTCGATGTGGACCCGGCATTTCTGCAGGCTACTCCTGACGGAGAGAGGTGATCTATGGCCTACGTACCAAGACGACCGAAGGCGCTGCGGATTGCTGTACTGTGGAGAGCGCGACGTATGCTCCGAAAGGGCGGCGTCGCCGCGCGCAAATTCATGCCGCCCGGTTCCTCCCTCTCCAACGTGATCTATTGGGTGGTCATCGGTTTTCTGTTTTTGCCCCTATTCGTGCTTGTCTTGTATTCCTTCAATGCGGGCAGACAAACGACCTGGCAAGGTTTTTCTCTTGTGTGGTACGAGAAACTGGTGATGAATTCTCCCGAACTCTGGAGGGCCTTTTCCAACTCCATCGTCATAGCCTTTGGCTCGGCGCTCATGTCGACAGCCATAGGCACACTGGCCGCGGTCGGCACCACGCGCTATTCCTTCAAACTCAAAAATTTGGTATCCACCATGAGTTTCGTGCCGATGATCCTGCCTGAAATCGTGGTCGGCGTATCGCTGCTCATCTTCTTTGCCGGTGTGGGATTGAAGCTGGGGCTTCTTACGGTGTGGATCGCGCATACGACCTTCAATCTTCCCTTTGTGTACCTGCTGGTCTCGGCGAGGTTGGAAGAATCCGATCCGAGCATCGTGGAGGCTGCGCAAGACCTTGGGGCCAACGAGGTACAGATACTCTTTCGCATCATTCTGCCGATGGCGATGCCTGGTATATTGAGCGCGTTTCTGACAGCCGTGACGCTATCGCTCGAGGATTTCGTGATCACCTTCTTCGTAACAGGTCCCGGAGGAACCACACTTCCTCTCTATATCTATTCCATGATCAGATTCGGTGTGTCGCCGGTCATCAATGCGCTCTCCGCGGTGATGGTGGCTGGCACAGTGCTGCTGGTTTATCCGATGAGGAATTTCCTCAAGGTGTTTGCCTCGCGATGATGCTGCGCATAATGAATTCATAATAAATAGGAGGTCCGTCATGGTAAAATTGCGGAAGATGATGTTGAACCTGTTCGGTCTCGCCCTTATCTGCACATTGCTGGTGCTGAGCGGATGCGGAGAACAGACCAAGACGCTGTATATTTTCAACTGGACGTACTATACGCCCGATTCCGTCATCCAGAAATTCGAACAGGAATACGGCGTCGATGTTGTCTACGATACCTTTGCGTCCAATGAAGAGATGTTCGCAAAGTTGAAGGCCGGCGGCGCAGATTATGATATCACCTTTCCTTCCGGCGATTATGTGTCGATCATGATCAAAGAGGGGATGCTCGAAAAGATCGACACCTCAAAGCTCAAGAATTTTTCGAATATCGATCCTGCGGTGCTCGCACAGTGCGATTTCGATCCCGGCAACCAGTATTCGGTTCCATATTATTTGGGTGCAGCCGGCGTCGCCGTCGACAAGACGAAAGTCCAGAATTATGACCGCTCGTGGTCGATTTTCGAGAGAAAAGACTTGGCCAATCGCATGATCATGCTCGACGACATGCGCGAAGTGATGGGCGATGCGCTCAAATATCTTGGATATTCCGTGAACACGGTCGACCAGCGAGAGATCGATGCGGCGCGTGATCTCATCAACAATGTGTGGAAGCCTAATCTTCTGAAGTTCGACGCCGAGGCCTTTGCCAAGAGTTTTGCCAGCGGCGAAGTGTGGGTCGCACAGGGCTATGCGGAGTCGATCTTCGCCGAGGTCGACAAGTCTATGTGGAATACGGTCGATTTCTTTATTCCTAAGGAAGGTGGCCCGAGCTATCTCGATTCGATGGTCATCCTCAAGGGTTCCAAGAATAAGGACCTTGCGTTGAAGTTTGTCGATTTTATTCATAGGCCTGGAATCTACGCAGAGTTTTGCGATTATTTCGGATTCCCCTCGACTGTCAATATTCCTGCCAGGGCTCTCAAAAAAGGAGAGTCGTGGTATCGTCCTGAGGATCTTTTACACTGTGAACTCAAAAAGGATGTAGGCCCAGATCTTGAAAAATACAATGCAGCATGGCAGGAGATACGCATCGGTAAGTGATCGGCATCATAAAAGCTGTCGGTGTTCTTCGCCGACAGCTTTTATGACGATGGGTTCTGCGAGGCTTCAATAGTTCGGCATGTCGTACAGGCCGCCTGCATTGATGACTTTCGAAAATCCGAGTGACTTCAATATTCTCGCTGCATAGGCCGAACGGGCTCCCGATGCGCAATAGAGGACAACAGGTCTGTCCTTTGGGCCAATCTCCGCTGCACGTTGCGCGATTTCATTGACAGGGATGCAGATCGCATTCGGATAATGTTCTTCCTCGAATTCCTCTTCTGTTCTCACATCGACGATAGCCGCACTGTTGTTGATAAGTGCTTCGATTGGGTTGGGCATTTTGGTTTATTCTCCTTCTTCGATAATTGCTTGAGTTTCTCGTACAAGCTCCAAGCTCATGTAGCCGCCGGTGATATAGCGAATATTCTCTCTTGAATGTTGGACGAGCTGACGGTAGGCAAGGTGCCCTTCAAATCCGGCCTTGGAGACGATGAGGATGTATCCTTGTGGAACGTCCTCCATCCTGTCGCGAAGCTCGTCGAGGGGGATGTGGATGCTGCCTTTGATGTGTCCACCTACGTATTCCGCATACGTGCGCACATCGAGAACCGTGGCCTCGCCTCGTTGGATAGAGGATACGGCCTCTTGCGCGGTGACGAATTGAGAGAAGCCGTACATGTCGTTGAGTGCAGCGAAGGCCGCCATCTGAATTGGATCGTTTGCGCTGGAGTAAGGTGGGGCATATGCAAGGTCGAGTTCGGCGATATCCTTAAGGGAGAGTCCGGCGCGCACCGCAAGCGCAAGCACGTCGATGCGCTTCTCAACCCCTTTTTTCCCGAATGCCTGCGCCCCCAAAATTTTGCCGTCGGCTTTTGCATAGACAATTTTGAGGCTTATATCTTCATATCCGGGGTAATAGGTCACATGGTGCGCTTTATGGACGGTCACGGCTCGGGCATCGATGCCGGCCGTCTTTGCCGCCTTCTCCGAAAGCCCTGTCATCGCAAAGGTGTAATCCATTACTTTTACCACAGAAGTCCCCAGCGCCCCAGAGTATTTCATCGAACCGCCAAGGACATTGGTGGCCGCGATGCGCCCCTGACGGTTTGCTGGCCCTGCAAGAGGAATTCTTACTCTTGCACCATCGGGCAGACGGACGACTTCGATCATGTCGCCGGCAGCATAGATGTCCGGATCGCTTGTCTTTAGTTCATCATCGACGACGAGGCCCCTCGCTGAGCCTATCGCAAGGCCGGCCTGTTTCGCCAGATCGATGTTCGGATTGACACCGACAGCAAGAAGGACAAGGTCCGCGGGAATCGTGCCGCCATCGCTGAGCCTTGCTGTGTGGCTTTCCCAGTCTATATGCACGACGGACTTACCGGTAATCACCGTGACGCCGTGCTCGGCCAGGGCTTTCGCAATCTGTACTCCGAATTCCGGGTCTGAAAGCGGCATAAGCTGATCCGTGAGTTCCACAATGCTCGTCGATATTCCGCGCTTGCTGAAGGCTTCGGCGGCCTCGATACCTATAAAGCCCCCACCCACGACGACTGCCGAGGCGGGCTTGTGTTCTTGTATGAACTTCTCGATCTTGTCCGTGTCGGGGATGGTCCAGAGGTTGAATACATTGGGGTTATCCAGTCCTTCGATATGGGGCTTTATGGGACTTCCACCTTGGGCAAGAATGAGTTTGTCATAGGGAATTTCCGCTTCCCCGTTCTTGGTCATTACCTGCACTCTTTTCTTTGTCCTGTCTATGGCGACAGCCTCGGTGTTGAGCATGACATTGACCCTGTATCGGGAAAGGAAGCCCTCTGCCGTCTGAAGGATGAGGCGTCCCCTTTTCTGTATGTCGCCTGAGATACGGTAGGGTAGTCCACAGTTTGCAAATGATACATAAGGCCCTTTCTCGACAATGGTGATTTCGGCGTTCTCGTCGATCCTTCGGGCTCGGGCTGCGGCGGTTGCTCCCGCTGCGACCCCTCCGATGATTACAAGCTTCATTGTTTCCTCCAATATATAAAAAATTATATATAAATACTATTATATAGTCAAGGGCAGTTGCGCTCTTTTCGACGCTGAGGTAGAACAATTTTATATGCGTGACTTGTTTTCAAAACGATCCATGGCCGGCGAGGTCGATTCGAACGAGCTTGCCATGATCCGAGAACAGATTGTACTCCAGGGAAGACAGCTCAAGGACCTTTCGCAGAGCAATCCTACAAAGGTCGGCATCCTGCGCGACCCCGAACTTTTTTCGCTGATCTCGCCGGAGAACGCAATCTATAATCCTGAGCCTAAAGGCCTTTTTCGTGCTCGAACGGCGCTTTCAGATCACCTTGCCCAAAAGAAAAGGCAGGTATCCCCTGAAAATGTATTTCTATGCACCTCGACATCGGAAGGGTATTCATGGCTTTTCAAGCTTCTGTGTGACGCCGGCGATGCCATTCTCGTTCCCAAGCCGGGCTATCCTCTATTTGAGCATCTTGCGGTGCTCGAACACGTCCGCACCGTAGCGTATCCGCTCGAATATGCACATGCTTCGGGTTGGCACATCGATGTGGCTGCGTTGGAATCGATGCTCGCATCGGAGTCCGGCAAGGAGATTAAGGCTCTCATCGTGATCAATCCCAACAATCCAACCGGCTCTTATGTTCGAACACGGGAGAGAGAGGCCATCCTTGTGCTGTGTGAGCGCCATGGCCTCGCGCTTATCGCCGATGAGGTGTTTTTCGATTTTCCTCTCGATGAGGCCGTAGAGCGACAGAGCTTTATCGGCGAAGACCGCGTGCTCACCTTCGTGCTCGATGGACTTTCGAAGCGTTTGGGCATGCCTCAGATGAAGCTGGGGTGGATTAGTATCTCGGGGCCATCCGGGGATGTTAGGCGTGCGCAGAAGAGGCTTGAGCTCATCGCCGATACCTTTCTTTCGGCGGGAACCCCGGTCATGAATGCGCTGCCGTCTCTCCTTGCCCAGGAATCAGCGTTTGTGGACAAGCTTCTCGGCCGAATACGGAAGAATTACTCGATATATCGCACTATATTGGAAGAAGAGGGGAGTCCGCATCGCGTGCTTCTCTGCCAGGGGGGCTGGACCACCCTGATCGAAAGCCCTGCACTGCTCGAAGAGGAAAAAATTGCTGCTCTCTTGTTGCAACAGAAGGGCATCGTTGCGCAGCCGGGATTTTTCTTCGATATCGAACGAGGTGTTCATTTCGCCTTCAGTCTCATCATCCCTCCAGCGTGGGCGAGCGCCTGGTGCAGAGAATATAAAGAATTGTTCGATACGCTCCAAACACAATGACGAAAATTGAAAAATATAGTATCTTTTTTGTAGCAAGGAGGAGCCATGTCTGCAATCCTGATCGATGGCACGCGAATAGCCGAAGACATTCGGAGCGAACTGGCCAAAAAAGTCACCCTGCTCAAAGAGAGAGGGGTAAGCCCCGGCCTCGCCGTCATTCTCGTGGGGGACAATCCTGCATCGGTGTCCTATGTGACCGGGAAGGAAAAGGCCTGCGCGGAGATTGGCATTCAGAGCTTCGAAACCCGATTTCCTGAAGATGTTTCCGAGCAAGAGCTCCTCCAGAAGATCGCGGACTGCAATCGGGACCCGAACGTCCACGGTATTCTTGTTCAACTTCCTCTCCCGCGCCACATCGACGAGCGCCGCGTGATCGGGGCGATCGGGCCGGAAAAGGATGTGGACGGCTTTACTCCCGTCAACCTTGGAAGGATGCTCCTCGAAGAGCCTTGTTATATCCCCTGTACTCCGCTTGGTATCGTCGAGCTATTGAAGCGGAGCGGAGTCCCTACCAAGGGGGCTCATGCAGTGGTCGTCGGCCGTTCGAACATCGTGGGCAAGCCTTTGGCGAATCTCCTGATCCGCAAGTCGATCAATGCGACGGTGACCATTTGCCACACCGGAACGAAGGACCTTGGATCCTACGTACGAGAAGCGGATATTCTCGTCGCATGTGCGGGCGTGCCTGGCCTTGTCTCCGTGGATATGATCAAGCCAGGCGCCTGTGTGATCGACGTCGGAGTCAACCGTGTTCCTGATCCTACGAAGAAGAAGGGGTACAGGCTTTGCGGGGATGTCGATTTCGAAGGAGCCTCGAAGGTTGCGGGGTGGATTACGCCAGTGCCCGGTGGGGTTGGGCCCATGACCATCACTATGCTGCTCTCGAATACGATCGACGCTGCATCGAGGATTTCGGGCGTCGCACTATGAATCGTTGTCTGGGTGGGAGCGCAGGTAAAGCCCCGGGAATGCCTCCACCGATTGAATGCCAGGGTTGAAGATCAGGATTGAAGATATGGTCGATGTGCAGTCTTTTCAGGACGATCGCCGCATTCCGATACAAAAGGTGGGCGTTAAGGGCCTGCGCTATCCCGTAACGCTGCTCGACAAGAGTGAGAAATATCAACATACCACGGCCCTTGTAAACCTGTTCGCGGACCTACCGCACAATTTCAAGGGCACCCACATGAGCAGATTCATCGAGGTCTTCGAAGAGTACCGGCAGGACCTTTCCATGCCCAATGTGATCAGAATGCTGAGGAAAATCAGGACTGAGCTCACGGCGGAGACGGCGTACGCCGACATCCACTTTCCGTACTTCATAAAGAAGGCGGCCCCCGTCTCTGGTCAGACGGCGATCATGAGCTACGACTGTTTCTACGAGGCGAGCTGTTCGGACAAGGGACACCGCTTTATTGCGGGCGTGATAGTGCCGATTCAGACGGTCTGTCCCTGTTCCAAGGCGATATCGGACGGAGGAGCGCACAACCAGCGCGGGTTAGTGACCCTACAGGTCTCGCTGGGGCCTTTTTTTTGGTTTGAGGATCTGATCCGAATCGTGGAAGAATCGGGGTCGAGCGAACTGTACACCCTGCTCAAGCGAGAGGATGAAAAGTTCGTCACTGAAAAGGCGTATCGGCAGCCTCGTTTCGTCGAAGATGTCGTGAGGGAAGTATACTCCAAAGTCGAGGCTTTGCACCGTTTCCCATGGTTTTCCGTCGAGGCGGAAAATTTCGAAAGCATTCATAACCACTCCGCCTACGCGTATGTAGAGAAGAGCGAGCGCTCAAAGATCGAACCAGTCAAAGGAGAGTACGAAAAGTTCGATCCCCTCGAAACGGGTCATGCATAATCGAGCGTTACCGACGGGCTTGTAATGCATTTTGAATGAAAGAGGAATGAATATGGAGAGCAATTATCCGGTCGATCCCAAAAATCTTAGCGATAAGGGTACAAGGGGAGTGATGTCATCGGCTGCTGGACTTGGTATGCTGGGCGTCAACGCTCTGCTCGGTGTCCCCGTTGTGGGAACTGTGATTTCGGCGGGGCTTCTTGTCCTAGGCGCCACAGGCCTCCTCGGAAAGACGAAGAC
>DIXD01000064.1 GCA_002435985.1 Spirochaetaceae bacterium UBA6089 | reverse complement strand
TCTTTGACATTCTGTGACGACGAGACTATCCAGGCACTCAATCGCGACTATAGGCACATTGATTCGCCGACGGATGTCCTTTCGTTTTCGTTGGGAGCATTCGTGCCGGTAGAGGGCGGAGAAAAGATCTACATTGCGGGCGATGTCGTCATAAGTGTCTCCGCACTGCGTCGCAATGTCGTCGAATTTGGAGTTTCGGAAGATGAAGAATTGCGCCGACTCATTATTCATGGCATTCTGCACCTGGCCGGGATGGACCACGAAGATAATTCTGCTGATCAGCCAATGCTGCAGCTGCAGGAGAGACTTCTGCAACAGATAGGAGGAGGAGCAGGCATTCTATGAGCCTTTTTTTGCATTTTTTTCGTTTTCGCGGAAAGACAGTTGTGTCACAGGACGAATCCGGCGAGGAACGACGCGAGATGATCAAAGGGGTAGAGCACCTTTCGGAAAAGATTGTCCGGGATGTCATGGTGCCTCGCACCGATACTGTCTGTGTCGAAGATACGACACCGGTGGATGAAATGCTTGAAATATTGGTGGAATCCGGGCACTCGCGCATCCCTGTGTACTCGGGCACCATCGACAATATTGTCGGAATACTCTATGCGAAGGATGTCCTCGGTGTCCTAGTGAGAAAAGAGCCTCTTATTTTGAAGAAGCTTATGCGCCCGCCGTATTTTGTGCCAGAAACAAAACGGATCGATTCCCTCCTCAAAGAGTTCAAACGGCGTCATGTGCACATCGCCATCGCGGTGGATGAATATGGAGGCACCGCCGGCATCATAAGCCTCGAGGATATTATCGAAGAGATTGTCGGCGAGATTCAGGATGAATTCGACGAAGAGGCCGAGCAAATCGTAAGGCTTGACGAAAATGCATGGCGCTGCGACGCGCGCATTCGCATCGAAGACATCAACCAGGCCATCGGTTCCCAGCTGCCATCGGACGAATATGATAGTCTGGCGGGCTATGTGTTCGATCTGTTCGAACGTATCCCTTCGGTAGGAGAACAGGTGACTGCGGGGAATTTGCGTTTTACCGTCGAGTCTATGGAAGGGCATAGAATCATCTCGGTTCGTGTTGATCGCATCCTTGTTCCCGAGAATAACGACGAAACCGGGTCTTTGACTGTTTCATAAGGCAAAATGCTGTTTCAAATATTAGTTTTGCTTGCGTGTTTCGATAAGTAGGTATAGAATCAATTTCGTTGGCATAAGGCCAGCAAGATAACATTGAACAATCCCTAAAAGGAGGGAGACATGAATTCCTACATAAAAGAAGTGCTGGATGGGCTCCGCGCTCGTTACCCGTGGGAAAGCGAGTTCCTCCAAGCTTCCGAAGAGGTTTTGGAATCCATCACACCGCTCATCGAGGCAGAGCCGAAATACCGTCAGCAAAAAATCCTCGAGCGCATCGTAGAGCCTGAGCGCGTCATAATGTTCCGAGTGCCTTGGGTCGACGACAAGGGAGAATACCATATCAACCGCGGCTACCGCGTCCAGTTCAATTCGGCCATCGGACCATACAAGGGGGGTATACGCTTCCACCCAAAGGTCACCCTCTCTACGCTCAAGTTCCTTGCATTCGAGCAGATATTCAAGAATTCTCTTACCGGCCTTCCTATGGGTGGCGGCAAAGGAGGATCGGATTTCGACCCGAACGGCAAGAGCGACAACGAGATTATGCGCTTCTGCCAGAGCTTCACCACTGAGCTCTACCGCTACATCGGCCCGGATACCGATGTCCCTGCGGGCGATATCGGTGTGGGTGGACGCGAAGTCGGCTATATGTTCGGCCAGTACAAGCGCTTGGCCAATGAATTCACCGGTGTATTTACCGGCAAAGGATTGAGTTTCGGGGGATCTCTGGTCCGGCCCGAGGCAACGGGGTTCGGTGCCGTTTATTTTGCGGAAGAGATGCTCAAACTTAAGAATGATTCGCTTCAAGGGAAGACTATCGCGGTGTCGGGGTTCGGCAATGTGGCCTGGGGTGCATGCATCAAGGCAAGCCAGCTCGGCGCGAAGGTCGTCACCATCTCCGGCCCCGACGGGTATGTCTATGATCCCGACGGTGTTGGCACGCAGGAGAAGTGGAATTATCTCGAAGAGATGCTCATCATCGACCGCAACAAAGTGGAGAACTACGTCAAAAAATTCCCAAAGGCCGTATTTTACAAAGGCAAAAAGCCCTGGGAGCAGAAGATCGATATCGCTATGCCATGTGCCATTCAGAACGAGCTCAACGGTGAGGATGCAAAGATGCTCATCGAAAACGGGGTCAAGGTTGTGGTCGAAGTGTCGAACATGGGCTGCACGCCCGAGGCTTGGAAACTCTTTATCGAAAAGAAAATTCCCTTTGCGCCGGGCAAGGCGGCGAACGCAGGTGGCGTCGCGACGAGCGGTCTCGAGATGAGCCAGAACTCGATGCGGCTTGCGTGGAGAGCCGAAGAGGTCGACCACCGCCTCCACGAGATCATGATGAACATCCACAAGGCTTGCATGGAGACGGCCGTGAAGTACGGCTTTGAGGGCAACTATGTCGTCGGTGCGAACATTGCGGGCTTCAAGAAGGTAGCAGATGCAATGATCGCGCAGGGGTTGGTGTGAGATAGCCTGATATAGGGTGGATAGTCCGATGTAAGCGGGTAGGCCGACGTAGGGTACTGATTTTTTTCATGAGCCTATAAGGAGCGGTCTTCAGACGAAGACCGCTTTTTTTGGTGTGCTCAGCATGGGTGATAACTTGGCGGTGAAAGTCCGCTACACGCCTGGCAGAAGACGAGTGGCGTGCCGACATGGTATAACCAGCGACAGAGGAATAGTGCATGGAAACCCGAACAGTGCATTCGGCCGTCGTAAGAGGTAGCATACGCGCCCCGGCTTCGAAGAGAGCCATGCAGCGCGCAATCGCATGTGCAATGCTGGGACAG
>DIXD01000043.1 GCA_002435985.1 Spirochaetaceae bacterium UBA6089 | reverse complement strand
ACAAATCGAACTTGAGCCGCACGCCGCGGTAGGCAAAATCGATTGTCTTGTTGACGAGAAGATCGAGCGGACAGCCCGATTCGTCAAGATTATTCGTTGACGCGCTCGACGTATTCGTTCGTCTCCGTATTGACGAGAATCTTTTCACCTTGTTTGATGAAAAGCGGCACGCGCACCACGAGGCCGGTCTCGGTGGTCACGGGCTTTGTCGCACCGGACACGGTGTCGCCACGGATATAGTTTTCGCTCTCTGCGACGGTAAAGACCATCTTGTAGGGGATCTTGATGTCGATAGGCTCGCCTTCCCACATCACGATCGTGTAGGTCTCGCCTTCTTTGAGATAAGGAGCGCGATCCTCATGCGTAGCGACCGGAATTTCGAACTGTTCGAAGCTCTCATTGTTCATAAAGTGAAAGTTCTCGCCGTCGCCGTACTGGTATTGACAGTCGACAAGATCGACCTGAGCGTCTTCGACGAAGTCTGCGGTCCTGATCGTCTGCATGATCACGTTGCCGTTCTTGAGGTTTTTTGCCCTCACCCTTGCAAAGGCTGCACCCTTGCCGGGGTTCACAAATTCGCGCTCGACAACTATATGCGGCGTGCCGTTGATGAGTAGACATGTTCCGATTCCGATATCACCACCACGAACCATAGATTTGTCCCCACTAGATAAAGCATTGAATTGCGCTATACTAGCCCGGAAATGGTGTCAGTGTAAAGGCGGAAAGGCCTTTGTATCGCTGCGCCCACAGTTCAGCCGGAGAACGCCTCGAACGGAAAAAGAAGGACGTCGGCAATCGTTTTTTTTCCAAGGAACACCATCATAAGACGCTCGAACCCGACGGCGACGCCGGAACATGGCGGAAAATGTTCGAATATGGAAGCGTAGGAGTCATCGATGCGATGGGGGACGAGTGCGTTCCGTTTCTTTGCGCTCTGAGACGAAAAATACCTTCGAACTGCCTCAGGATTCGCCATCTCGGTAAAGCAGTTGGCGATTTCGATGCCATCGACATAGAGTTCCCAGCGTTCCTTGTACATTGTGCCGGGAATATCCGCCGCAAGACACTCTATACCCGCTGGATAGCGGTCGAGCACAAGGGGTCTGTCTTTGGGAAGCGCCGGCTCGACGAGACTTAGAAAGAGCACATTGAAGGCGTCGTCCCACGATGCATTGGGAGCCACCAGGAGCCCACGAGCTCGGCAGGCGGCGCGCATGGACTCGGGTTCGGTAAGCGCATCGAGGTCTGCGTGGGCATACTCGGAAAAAGCCTCCCGCATGCTCATCACGCGAAAAGGAGGCCTGGCTTTCAGCGGTGTCTTCTCATCAGCGAGCGCTTCAAAAAGCTCCTCGGTAAGGCCAATGTTGTCCTCGCTGGAAAGGCCTACGCCGTAATATTCGAGCATCGTAAATTCAGGATTGTGGATGGGCGATACGGATTCTGCGTTACGCCAAGCCTTACAGAGCTGAAAGACGCTCCGCCCCGTCGCGGCGATCACCTTCTTCATCCATATCTCGGGGGAAGGAATAAGGTAGAGCGCCTTGCCTCTTTCTCTCGGATGCACATAGTCGGTCGCAAAAACCTCGAGGCAGGATTCGGGAATAAGTGAAGGCGCGAGGGCCGGTGTGTCGGTCTCCAGATAGCCACGCGACAGAAAAAATTCGCGCAGGACGGTCACCATGCGCGATCGGGTCTGTAAGATCTCGATATCCATAGGCAAAGAGTATAGCAATTTCCGCGAGACGAGAACACGCCCTGTTTTGCTCGGTCTTCATTGTGCCTCACGAGAGGCTCCACGCTTTCTCAACGCCAGGGTTGCATTTCTTCTCAGCGCACCGGGAGCTATCCACTTCTGGTCGAGCGAGGACCCCTTCAAAAGGGCACGCAACTGGTCATCACTCATTCGAGCGATCGACACGGCGTCCAATGAGCCGCCTATTGCCCCTCGATCCGTGTAGGCCTCAGGGTCTGGTCTGAAATAGGGACAGGCATTCAGACACAGGTCGCATCCATACAGTTGATCCTGCCATGAAGCCTCGATAAAGGCAGGCAGGGTTTCCAGCTGGGAACTGTAGTATTGAATACAGCGCTCACGTTCAAAGACAGGCTGTTGCGCAACATGCAGGGCTCCGGTCGGGCATGCTTCGACACATCTTCGGCAATTGCCGCAGAATGAGAGCGCAGTGCGCGGCGGGCGCCTCCGAGGCATCAGCGCCTCTTCGATGTCGAAGGGCAACAACATGAGGCCGAGCAGGACTGCGGAAGATGCGTAGGGAAAAGGGACCTTGGCCGTCGTGGTCGTAGTCACGCGTGAAGCCTCCGCAATGAGAAGGCCGTTGCGACCGATAGAGCCAAGACCTGCCGCCACCGCGAGACCTTTTTCGGGAAATCGAGAGTTCGAGAAGCGTTGCCAGCGCTTCGGTGGGAAAAAGGGTAGCCCTGCCGTCGCCATCTCTGTGGACATGGCCGCAGCGCAGGCTGCCAGTCGGGCATTGATTTCTCGATACCAATTGCCGCGCGCAAACCGCCCTATCGTCACCACTGGTTTTCCTGCCTCTGGAAGCGGTAGAGGCGACAGCCCTCGCGCCGCTCGGGCTGCCGCCGGTTCCGGCGCAAGGTCAGGGGCATAGCGCAGCGCGACCACAAGCATGGCGCCCGCTGCATCGAGCCCATAGCGCATGCGGACCGCCTGGAATGCATGGGGGGTTTCCGACACTCCCCCACGCTCTAGATCCACGTCCTCTTCTACGAATCCACGTTCGAGGAGTACCCTCTCCCACTCATCTTTTCCGAGCAACGCGTACGAAAAAAAACCCTGGTGGTGCGCATGGAACAGAAGCCGACGCGCCGTCCGCGCGCCAGCCTCGCCGTGGAGCACTGATGGGGGAGCTCCCTGCATGCGTGTCGAGCCTATGGCAACGGGAAACGCTTTGTCAGCGCAAGCACTTCCTGCTTGATGCGCGCGATTACCTGCGCATTCCCCTTCGATTTGAGGACATCCATGATGAACGAGGCGATTTGCTCCATCTCTGTAGGGCCCATGCCTCGCGTCGTCACCGCTGGCGTGCCTACGCGTATGCCGCTCGTCACAAAGGGGCTCTTTGTATCGAAGGGAATTCCGTTTTTATTGACCGTAATGTTCGCCTCGTCGAGCCACTTCTCCGCGTCCCTGCCTGTGATCTCGAGAGGCGTCAAGTCCACGAGCATGAGGTGGTTGTCCGTGCCGCCAGAAACGATGCGCGCTCCCCCTGCGCTGAGCGACTGCGCCATACCCTTGGC
>DIXD01000056.1 GCA_002435985.1 Spirochaetaceae bacterium UBA6089 | reverse complement strand
GGCAACATCATCGACCAAATTATCTCCGGCAGTCCAAGCATGGTCGTTGTAGCCCGAGGCCGTTTCGCTTGGAAGTCGACGAAGCAACTTCTCATCGTGTTCCCGCCTCTCGTCGACATGCACGAGGGATATGAGGCAGCCCTGCAGTGCATAAAAAGGCTCGCCCTGGCCTCGTTCTCCACACTGCACTGCTTCCTTTCGGACGACCGTGAAGAAAAGGTCACACGTTCATGGGGAGCCGTCTTCTCATCGATCAACTACAAGACGAGTACGTTTTCCACGTGGCGGGAAATCCCTGAACTCTTTCAGAAAACCGCGACAGCCTATGCTTCGATCGTGGTCCTCTCCGCCAGACCTGGAGAAGCCTCCTGGAGCCCGGCATTCGAACGTCTTCCCCACATGCTCGCCGAACACATACCACATGCCAACGTGCTGATGCTCTACATGCCCTCGTACAGAGCTCAGGCGATCCAGGTCCCTGAAGCCGCAGCCACGCAGGCACCATCGTCTTCTGCGCACATCGACATTTCCAGTACAGAGGCGATCCTCTTCGAAGCGGTAAGGGCGGGGCGAATCCAAGTGAACATGGAGAGCAGCGCTCTTGCCGAGGGGATATACAACATCATCTTCTCGGCCTTTCCTATGGGGGACAAGAGGCTGCTCAGGACCCTCGCCGATCGCTGGATCGAAATGCTGCAACGGCAACCTATTGAGATCGAGCCTGGTGTCGTGCTCCTGCACGACAGGCTCGAGACCATCACCCATCCTCTTGTCTGTTTCGGCGCTCGGAAAAAGGGTTACCGCCTCAGCGCGCTCGAGAATCCCGTCCAGATCATTGTACTCATCCTCGTACCTCTGCATCAGAGCGCCGAAGAACATCTCCGCTTTCTCGCCGATGTCGCAAACCTATTCCGCGCCCACAACCTCAAACAGCGTCTCTTGGACGCCAACGCGCCTGAAGACCTGTTGTCGTCTCGGTGACAAATCAGGCGGCACTTACTGATTCTTGATCAACACGAACTCGACTCGCCTGTTCTTCCAGCGGTTCTGCACATCGGTGAACGGCACAACAGGCTCACTCGAGCCCAGACCTACCACGCTCAGGCAGCGTGGGTCGACGCCGTTCTCCACAAGCATCTTCCGCACCACTTCTGCGCGTTCAGTCGAAAGAGGAATAAGCTCGTTCACCTCTTCCTGCTGAATACGCGAGGCACTGTAGCCGAGCATTTTGCCGATGTTGTTGCCGTGACCTTCGATACGCACCTGGTAATCGGGGAATTTACTCAAAATCTGTGCGATGCGCGCGACCACTTTCTCGTTTCTCGAGACTATCTCGCTGTCGAGGCCTATGAAATCGGCGTAATTCGCCCTGAACACAATAGACGGCACCCTGATTTTGAGTCTGTCTCCGTCACGGATGACGAGGACGTCGACCGCGATGATGCCCTTCACCTTGGTTTGGTTGCCGAGCGCATCCCAGCACGCAAACTCGAACGGATAGTCGGTGGCAGACTCGACGAGCTCGCCCTTGGAAGACTTGCCGTTCCACCTGATCTGTGTGGGTGGCGTGCCTTTGCCGCTCCATGCCATAAAGGTGCGGGTCGGTTTTACTTCCTGAGCCGACGCGGACTCCACCACCGCAATCTCCATCACCTCGAGTTTCCATTCGGTGATGCCTGCGTTCTTGTCCGCCGCGATGCCGAAGGTAAGTACGTCGTCCACGCCGTCATCGTCAGGGCTGAAATATTCGGGGCTGACGGTGATATCCACCGCCGGCGGGGCGATCTTGACGACGATTTTCGCACTGCTCGCCTCGGCGACATCGCCTTTGAGGTACTTCACCGAGAGTTTGCCGGTAAAGCTGTCTTCGATGACCCTGCCCTCCAGGTCGCGTCCGTCCCAGACGAGCCTTGTCGGCACATCCGAGCCACTGCCGCCGAAGAACGAACGCTCTAGTCCCTTCGAATCGAGGAGCGAGAAGCGCCAAGACTCGACGCCTTCGCGGTTCTCGACGGTGAGCGAGAAGGAGACATCGTCTCGGATGCCGTCGCCGTTCGGCGATATGCCGGAATCGGAGGCAGTCACGAACACTCTGGGTTTCGTGGAATCGATCGTAATGCCCCTGATCAGTGCGGACGCGCTATTGCCGGCGGCGTCGACGCTGACGACCTCGTAGCTGTAGGTCCCATTCGGCACGAGCTTTTTGTTCGCGTCGGTACCGTCCCATGTGAAGTTCTTGGCCTGTCCCTTCCAGCTGTAGCTGCGCACCGTGGCTCCCGAGGCGCTCCGTATGGTGCCGAACCAATCGTCCCCGGGGTCGGAATGCTGCGTTATCGTAACGTAGTCCTTTATGCCGTCGCCATTTGGCGAGAACAGGAGCGGATCGGCAGAGATAGAGATTTTCGGCGCCACGGTGTCGACGAAGATTTGCATCGGGCCGAGATCGAAGAGATCACCGTTCGCGTATTCGAGCGAGAGGTACACACTGTAGGGTCCATCGGGCACCTTGAGCCCTATGTCTGTCATACCGTCCCAGCGGTACTGAGACTTGATGTCGGTCATGCCCTTCCAGCTGCGGACCGGCAT
>DIXD01000097.1:7165-7692 GCA_002435985.1 Spirochaetaceae bacterium UBA6089 | reverse complement strand
CAGAAGCCCGAATTCGTCGACGATTTCGTGCATGAAGTCGAAGCCCGAGAAAAACGCAAACCAGAGTATAAGGTGGGCATCAAGCCCGTCGAGGAAGGCATCGTGATCGACCACATCGCGACCGGAGAGCCCATCGGCGAGATTTGGGACAGCATCGATGCGGTGCGCAAAATCCTCCGGCTCGATGTGCGGTCCAGCCACGGCGTCTACCACTCGAACCGCGGGCCTGAGACCTTTAAGGGCATCATCTCGCTGCCAGACATCATCAGTTTCGGCGAAAAAGACCTGAAGAAACTCGCCGCAATTGCGCCGGGCTGCACGCTCAACCTGATCCGGCACGCCCATGTCGCAAAAAAATACCGCCTCTCGATGCCGCCCCGTATCTACGGCTTCGACGAAATCTCCTGTAAAAACGAAAACTGCATCTCGTATCCGGCGAACAACGAGGGCGTGCCTCCCGAGTTCATCCGCAAGGGCGAGACGACCTTTGTCTGCAAATACTGCGAGCGAGAGCACAAATTCCGCGA
>DIXD01000097.1:0-7039 GCA_002435985.1 Spirochaetaceae bacterium UBA6089 | reverse complement strand
CTCGCCGACGGGGGTGCCCTCCATATCCGCCGCATAAGCCCAGTAGCCGACACGCTTGAGCGCATCGACCGCAGCCCTGAGGTTGTTCACTTGAATGATCGGCACCCACGCAATCGCACCTGCCGAGCTGCGAGCTGCAGCATCGGTGAGCGGAGAGGCGCGTCGACTCGGAATGATCACGGCATCGACACCGAAGGCATCCGCCGAACGCAAGATCGCCCCCACATTGTGTGGATCCTCGATGTGGTCGAGCACGAACACGAGGCTGGCATCCACCTGCGATGCGCGTTCGCACAGTGTCTCGATGCTGAGGGAGTGCTGCACACCCGAATCGAGCACCAGCAGGATGCCGCGGTGTTCATGGCTCATCGCTCCGAGCGTGGACTCCGGCACGAACACAATGGTTCTTCCTTGCCGTTTGACCTCGTCTAGTATTTCCCGTATACGAGGGCCTCGGCGGTGTTCATCCTCGATGGCGTACAGCGTTCCCGACCACTCCCCAGCCCTCAACGTCTCGAGGATGGCATGAAATGAAGATACATATTTCACAGGCTACATTCCGATTGCGTATATAAAGGCTGCACTGCTTACGGCACCACCGTGAATTCTTGTACGAGCTGAATCGCACTCTCTACCTGTTTGACTCCCGGTACGAGATTCGCCGCCGCCACCGCACTGTCCACTGCCGCATGGGTGTTCGCCACGCCATGGAGCACCACCACGCCGCGCTCGACGGCAGCCTCCAGGAAGTGGATCGGAATCTTGCGATTGTAGGTGATCTCGGTGACAATCTTGGAACCCAGCAGAAGATCCTGAAGTTTTGCAGTGCCATCCTTCTCCTGCGTCTCGCCGATAAACGACTTGCGGAAGGCCTCGATCGCGGCAGCCGCATGAATCGGATCGAAGCGGTCGGTCGTGAGCGTCATATCATACTCGGAAGGACTGTACCAATCCACGGAGAAAAAGTATTTATGGAAGCCCGCGCGATCGTGGTCGCTGCTCTCGATTATCTGTAAGGCATGGCGCGAGTCGATGTTCTGTGCCTTGCGCACTCGCTCCACCCTGACGGACTTCGAAGCACCAATCCGGATGCCGATGAGGTTCGGAATACCCCGTAGAATGGCGTGTGCTCCCCTTCCAAGAATGATGCAATTGTTTTCGAGCGCAGTTTCATAAATCACTTGTGTGAGGAAGTGCAGATACTCATCCCGCTGTTGCGAGAGAGATGCCCAAAAACCGGGATTCTTCTCGTCATATCGCGCTTGCTTCGCGATATCGATGCCGATAGCGGATAGCGCTGCCTCAATATGTTCCTTGTCGACGATCTTGTATCCATTGAGCCTTGCAAGTTCCTGGGCCGTCTCTTCGCCGTAGGATGCTAATTCTCGCGAAATACAAATCACTGCCATATTGAGCCTCCTATAATAAGAATATTCCAAGATCGAGCGTAGGTCAAATGAAAACGGAAACCAAGAGAGATTAAAATCGCCTCCCCTATCACAAGCGAAGAACCTTCACTAAAATAGGAGCTCATGGAAAGGTTGGCGTTGCTTGCTGCCTTTGGGACAGCGGTGTTTTGGGCTTTTTCAGCCATTTTTTTTGAAAACGCTTCGAAAAAAGTCGGGGCGCTGGCGGTCAATTTTTGGAAGGTGGTCATCGCCTTTTTCTTTCTTGCCATCGCTGGAACCATTGTTCGCGGGGTTCCCTTTCCCTACGACGCCTCGCTCCGGACATGGATATTTCTCTCCCTGTCAGGGCTTGTCGGCTTCGTGATCGCAGACTTTTTTCTCTTTAACGCATACGTACTTATAGGCTCAAGAATTACCGTCATATTCCAGTCACTCACGCCGGTATTCACCGCACTGTTCGCCTACATCTTCATTGCGGAGCGCATGCAGCTGCACAGGCTCATCGGCATGGCAGTCACCGTTGCCGGTATCCTCATCGTTGTACTCACGCGATCCCACCAGACCAGAAAAAACAACGAAGGTGTGCTTTCGGTAAAAGGGCTCGTCTATGCCTTTTTGTCTGCGCTGTTCCAGGCGGGGAGCATGGTGCTCACAAAAGCCGGACTTGGCGATTATAATCCCATCTCCGGCACCCAAATCAGGGTTTTTGTGGCGATCTTCGGATTCGCCATCAACGCCCTCATCATGGGACAGGGAAATTATGTCTTTTTCAGGGTGCCGAAAAATAGAGAAGCCTTCACCGCGACCATAAAAGGTTCGGTGTTCGGGCCATTTTTGGGCGTGGCTCTTTCTCTCTTCTCGATGCAGAACACGCAGGTTGCCGCCACAAGCACGCTCATGGCGCTCACGCCCGTGGTGATCATCGTGCCTTCGGTATTGATCCTCAAGCAAAAAATTCATTATCTAGAGATTCTTGGAGCCGCGATAGCGGTCGGAGGAGCAGCGCTATTCTTTTTGTTGTAGCGGTACGAAGCATGGTTTATTTCATTTTTTGCATTCCTCATTTCAACTACACGTAGTATACTGGAAGTCGATCTGTGATGATCCGCGCTACCGGAGTTCGAGGCCGCGCGGACCGAAAGGAGCAGTATGAAAGCGCTTGTAAAACGTAAGAATGAGCCGGGGCTTTGGATGGAAGATCGTCCGATTCCTCAAATCGGCGATAACGATCTTCTTATAAAAGTCAAAAAAACAGCCATATGCGGCACGGATGTCCATATTTGGAAATGGGACAGCTGGGCACAGCGCACCATTCGGCTAGGACAGATTATAGGACACGAATTTGTCGGAGAAATCGTGGACATGGGGCGCTCGGTGCAAGGCTACAAGATCGGCGAACGGGTGTCCGCAGAGGGCCACATCTGGTGTGGTGTCTGCAGGGCTTGCCGCGCGGGTAGACGCCACCTCTGCCCGAACACGATAGGCATCGGGGTCAACCGCGACGGATGCTTTGCCGAGTACCTGTCCGTTCCCGCACAGAACGCCTGGCACGTGCATGAGGCAATTCCCGACGACATCGCGGCTATCTTCGATCCCTTCGGCAATGCGACCCATACAGCCCTCTCCTTCGACATGGTGGGGGAAGACGTGCTCATCACTGGAGCAGGGCCGATCGGCTGCATGGCAGGCGCGATTGCACGGCATGTCGGTGCGCGCAATGTCGTCGTGACCGATGTGAACCCCTGGCGCCTCGAACTTGCGAAGAAACTCGGTGCAACGCGCGTTGTCAACGTCGCCCAAGAAGATCTCAAAGCCGTACAGAAAGAGCTGGGTATGGTGGGCGGATTCGACATTGGCATGGAGATGTCAGGAAGTCCCCAGGCTCTCGAACAGATGATCGAGAACATGTACAATGGTGGGCGTATGGCTCTCCTCGGCCTTCTACCGGACGGTGCTGGCATCGATTGGTCGCGCGTCATCTTCAAGGGGCTCTTCATCAAGGGTGTCTACGGCCGCGAAATATTCGAGACTTGGTACAAGATGCAGACCATGCTGCTCTCGGGCCTGGACATCAGCCCCGTCATTACTCACCGATTCTCCTTCGACGATTTCGAAAAAGGATTTGCGGCGATGCTCTCGGGTGAAGCAGGCAAAGTGGTGCTTAGTCTCGATTAGTGTCGAATAATCGAGGGATGTGCTATAGTCCCTCTATGGCTGGTACGATCCTCTACAGTTTCCGCATCAGTGAAGATGCAGCAGCGGCATTGCAGAAACTTTCCGCATGCATCGATGAGGCGAATCCGATCCCGGGGCGCAAGCGGGCAATTCTACGCTACAGCATTCGGGACCTCTGGCGCTCGCTCACGATGGACAGGGCACAACGAAGTGTCGATTATCTCAATAATCCGACCTTCTTTTCAGCATATCTCCGCTATTTTATGCCGTGGAACCTTGTGCGGCTTGTCGCCTTCTTGACGGAGCTCCCTCTTACACTCAAGCCTGGTGCCACGATCATCGATATGGGCTCAGGGCCCCTCACTTTTCTGATTGCGCTCTACTGCGCAAAGCCCGAACTGAGAAAAATGCCGCTCACCTTCGTGTGCGTCGATCGGGCACCGCGCATCATGGAAGCCGGAAAGCTCATCCTCGAGCTCCTCGCCGCAAAACATGGAGGAGAACTTCCGCCATGGAACATCGAGTTGCGGCACGCGCGCTTCGGAGAGCCTCTCCACGAAAAGGCTGACCTCTTTTCCGCAGTCAATGTGTTCAACGAATTCTTCTGGCGTCACGAGGGAATGCTCTCCAACGCTGCAGCCGACCTGTACCAACGGATTGCTCAATATTGCAGTCCTCAGGGTACGATGCTCATCGTCGAACCAGGGGAACCTCGTTCCGGCGGGCTTATGAGCGCGCTGAGGGCTGCGGCTATTCTGAACGGCGACAAGATCCTGGCGCCCTGTCCCCACCACCGCGCCTGCCCAATGCCCGGCATCTTCAAAAGCGGGCAGGAACACATCACCGGGCATGTCAAAGGGCATGTCGGAGGGCATATAGGAGGTCAAATCGGAGGGCATGTCGGCATCATCGAAGAAGTCCGCATGCCTGCACCCAGGACGAAATATCCCTGGTGTCATTTTTCGATACCTGCCGAATTCGCACCTCGATGGCTCAGGGCACTTTCAGAAGAAGCCGGGCTCTCGAAAGAAAAATTGTCCTTCAGCTTTCTTTTTCTACAAAAACAGGAAGCCCAGCATACCCCCGGCGGCAGGAGGCCCTCGAGCCAGAATCATGAAGAGCCACCCAGGCACACGGCAAGCACCGCTGAAACGGGCCCGGCGGAAATCGACTGCCGCATTGTGTCGGATGCCATCGCGCTGCCAGGCGACAGAAGCGGTAAATATGCCTGCTCTCCCTTGGGCTATACCTTGATTTCGACGAATAAAGGCAAAACACTGCCCGAATCCGGCGCACTTCTGCGGCTCAGCCTGCCTTTCTCCAGAAAATCGCCACGCCGAGGCTCCCAACAGGAACTTCAACCATCCAATGCCTTCGACCAGAAGACGGGCGCCATCCTTATATCCTATTGACACAAAAAAAGGGTACCGATATAGTAGCATCTCGTCAGCAATGACACGGGGGCGTAGCGAAGCTGGTTATCGCGCTGGCCTGTCAAGCCGGAGATCGCGGGTTCAAGCCCCGTCGCTCCCGACTACCGCATAGCGGTTCCGCGTTATGTGGAATACACCCGTCCGCTGCGCGACGGGTTTTTTTTAACGGCATTCGGGCTGTAGCGCAGGGGCTAGCGCGCTTGGTTCGGGACCAAGATGTCGGAGGTTCAAATCCTCTCAGCCCGATAGATCGAAAAGCCGCTCGATTCGAGCGGCTTTATTCATTGTATTACAAGAACTTAAATACGTGCCCATTCCATGAAATCAGCCCGGTCGTTCTACGGTCCAAGGCCATTGGGCAATCATTTGTGTTTTCTTTCATTCCAAAGTTTATCCGCCCTGGCGGCCCAGGCTATGGAGGCATCCTCACACTTCGCCGTCAGCGAGACGACATCCTCCTCATCGAGGAGTTGCGTGGATTTGGCCTTACTCCGCAGCACCATGTCGCGGAGCTTTTCCGGGTTGTCCAAGAGCGGACAGGGTCTGAGATGGTTCTCATTGAAAGGCTGGCCGGCGGCATACTCCATAAAAAGAGGCTGCTTGATCGTATCGAGAAGGCTCATCTCCTTGATATTCGCCGTGGAGTAGTGGATAAAGGCACAGGGCTCCACATCTCCGGCCGCGTTGATATGGAGATAGTTCCTGCCGCCGGCAATGCAGCCGTTCACGTACTCTCCGTCGTTCCAAAAATCGAGAAGGAAAATGGGCTTGCTGTTCCGGTACTCGCGCACTTTTCTGTACATGTATTCGCGCTGGTCCGGCGTGGCGAGGAATGTGAGGTCCGCATCATGGCCGAGGGGAATATACGTAAAGTACCAGCCAAATCTGCAGCCTTTCTCGACCATAAAATCCACGTAGTCGGAAGAGCCGACCACCTCGGTGTTGTATCGGTGGTAGCAGGTCGAAAACCCAAAGGGAACACCATGCGATTTGAGGATGTCCATGGCGTCGATGACCTTGCGGTACGTTCCTTTGCCCCGCCTGAGGTCTGTTTCCGCTTCAAATCCCTCGACGCTGAGCGCGAGCGTGAAGTTGCCCAGACGGCGACATTCTTCCGCAAAGCGCTCGTCCACCAATGTGCCATTGGAAAAAGCCAGAAAGTAACAGTCCTGATGTCGTTCGGCCAGGCGGAGTATGTCGCCTTTGCGGAGGAGCGGCTCGCCGCCCGAATAGATGTACATGTAGATGCCGAGTTCCTTCCCCTCGCGTATGATGCGGTCCAGAAGAGCCTCGTCCAATCCATCCGTCTTGCGATACTCTGAGGCCCAGCAGCCGATGCATCGAAGATTGCAGCTTGCGGTAGGATCCATGAGAATAGCCCATGGAATATTGTGCGATTCGCGCTTGGTGAGCCGCTCCCGCTTAGGGGCAGAGGCGAGAAAAGAATTGACGGCAAGATTTGTGACCAGTTTATCGAGGCAGATCGGATCCAGTTCGCTGATGAGAGACCTGGCCATGCGGTTCCAGTTATTCTGCTCATCTTTGACGAATGGATCGAGCATATCGAAGACCTTCGCGTATCGTCCTGTCAGATCGAAACGACGAGTCCATTCGATTACTTCCGGAAGGCGCTTAGAAGGGTCTTCCCTGATGTACATGATCTTCTTCATAGCGAATCTCGAAAGTAGATTCCATGCCATCGCCATGTTCATCTCCTCCTAGAATATCCCCCCTGAGTATGCCCCCTTGAATGTTTAGAATATCGCAGAATATAGAACATTCATAGACGCCGATAGCATTGTCTATAGATGCTCGCTCTCACAATGGTCCTTAGTCGGGGTGGCGCTACAAGAAGTATACACAAAATAAAATAGTACGAGCAGCAACACAACGACGTTCGCTGCTTGAAGGAAGAGGAAAACCACCAAAGCCCCATTCCGGCGCCTTCTTGGTATCTAAAGTCTATCGGCAATATCAGAATGCGACGAAATTGATTGTCAGAGTATCCGTGTAGGCGCCGGA
>DIXD01000104.1:5851-23092 GCA_002435985.1 Spirochaetaceae bacterium UBA6089 | reverse complement strand
TACATTCAAAATGCCGATGGTACCTTGACGTGCAGGAACCACGAGGGCTTCTTCTCAGATCTCATACACAACGCCACAATCCGGCCCGGCCAAAAAAACGTAGGGCTTGCCGCTGAGGAGCGGCGCATTATCGCAGATGAAGACCTCGCAGCACATCACGATGACCATACACCCCAATTTCGCACTCTCATCGAGCGCGAAAGCTTCGTTACTCAATACTGCATTCCCGTGATTTTGGCGAATGAGGTGCGCGCGGTGCTCGAGCTCTTCTTCAGAGCGCCCTTCAAGCCGGATGAAACCTGGCTCGCTTTCAGCCAAACCGCAGCCTATCAGACCGGCCTCGCCCTTCAGATGCAGACGATTATCGAAGAACTCTCCAAGACGTACAGAGACCTCCAGAGCGCAAACGAATCCATCCTTGAAGGCCTTTCAAGCGCCCTCGAGTTCCACGACAGGGAGACGGAAGGCCACACACTCCGAGTAACGGCGCTCTTCATGTCCTTCGCCTCGAAATTCATCCAGGATGAGGAGGAGCTCAAAAAGCTGCGAGTCGGCTCACTGTTGCACGATTTTGGTAAAATAGGCATCTCCGACACTATACTCAACAAGCCTGGGCCCTTAACGCAGGAAGAGCAGGTTGAGATAAAAAAGCATCCTCTCATTTCAAGAGAAATCCTCTCACGAATCTCTTCGCTGCGTGATTGTATCGATATTCCTCTCTACCATCATGAAAAATATGATGGGACGGGGTATCCTTTCGGGCTGAAAGGCGAAGCAATTCCGCTCTCGGCACGACTTTTTGCAATTGTCGATGTGTATGACGCGCTCACGAGCGATCGACCGTACCGCAGCGCGTGGCCGAAAGAAAAAACACTCGAATATATCATCGACAAGGCGGGGACACATTTCGACCCCGAGCTTGTGCGCCGATTCATCGAGATGGTCTAGGCTGTCGTTCATATCTGACCTGGCGCATTCGAACGATTGGGACACCAGGTGTGGAGCCAAGAGACACCGTGACAAAGGCTATCATCCTCTGTCCCCCTTTTCTAGGTCATGCTAGAATAGAAGACGTGAGGACAAAATCTACATACGATGAATCAAAAATAAAGACGCTTTCCTCGTTGGAACACATCAGGCTCAGGACAGGAATGTATATAGGAAGGCTCGGCGACGGCTCGAGCCCCGATGATGGTATTTATATCCTCTTGAAAGAGGTCATCGATAATTCAGTCGATGAATTCATCATGGGTGCGGGAAATCAAATTGCCATTACCATCGACGGCAAAAAAGTCAGGGTACGAGATTATGGACGAGGGATACCGCTCGGGAAGGTCATAGAATGCGTTTCGGTGATCAATACCGGGGCAAAGTATGACGATGATGTCTTTCAGTTCTCCGTTGGGCTGAATGGCGTCGGCACAAAGGCCGTGAATGCCCTCTCCAGAGAATTCCGAGTCGCCTCGTACAGAGAGGGACGGGTGTTTGAAGCAACATTCGCTCGGGGTGTCCTTACAGATTCTCGAGAAGGAAATAGCCATGAAAAAACTGGTACCCTTGTTGAATTTATTCCCGACGAAGAGATTTTCGGTGAGTACTCTTTTGTATTCGAATTCATAGAAAAACGGCTGTGGAATTACGCCTGTCTGAATCCAGGCTTGACGCTGACGCTCAACGGCAAGGCCTTTCAGTCCGAAAAAGGACTCCATGATCTGTTGTCGACCGAGCTCGGCGGCAGTGCGCTCTATGATATCGGCTGGTATCGCGGGGATCGCATCGAATTTGCATTTACGCATACAAAAGAGTATGGAGAAGAACACTTCTCTTTTGTAAATGGCCAATATACATCGGACGGTGGTAGTCACCTTTCCGCCTTCCGTGAGGGTTTTTTAAAAGCAGTGAATGAATTTTTTCAGGCCTCGTACCGCGGAGAAGACATACGCGAGGGGCTCGCCGCAGCGATTGCAATACGAATCAAAAACCCGATCTTTGAAAGCCAGACAAAGAACAAACTCGGGAACAGCGATATCCGTCCATGGATTCTTCAAGAGGTCAAAAAAGGCATCGACGAGATACTCCGGCGTAACCCTCAGACTGCGAAGGTGTTGCAAGAAAAGATACTCACCAATGAAAAACTCCGCACGGAACTCAATATTGTTCGGAAAGAAGCCAAAGAAGCTGCGAAAAGGATCGAACTCAAAATCCCTAATTTGAGAGATTGTAAGACACACCTGGGAGACGGGGCTTCAGGCGATCGCTCGACGATCTTTATAACTGAAGGTTTGTCCGCTGCCGGCAGCATGGTGAGCGCCCGCGACGTCCATACACAGGCCATTTTCAGCCTCCGAGGCAAGCCTGAAAACATGTTCGATCGTCCACGTTCGGCCATTTACAAAAATGAAGAACTCTATAATCTGATGATGGCGCTCGGCATCGAGAACAGTGTCGAAAACCTGCGCTTTGCCCGCATCGTCATTGCAACCGATGCGGATTATGATGGTTTTCACATACGAAATCTGCTCCTTACATTTTTTTTGACATTCTTCGAAGAATTGGTGGTTCAAGGCCGTATATACCTTTTGGAAACGCCTCTTTACAGGGTAAGAACAAAAAAAGCAACCCACTACTGTTATTCGGTCCGCGAACGAGACGAAGCGATCAAACATCTTGGGCCGGGGGCAGAGGTTACCCGTTTTAAGGGGCTTGGAGAAATTAGCCCTGCAGAGTTTGGGCAATTTATTGGAAAAGATATGAGGTTGATTAAAGTCGACATTCAGACCTTATCCTCTGTCCCTGAGCTCCTTTGTTTTTTTATGGGTAAGAATACGCCGGAACGACGACAGTTCATTATGGATAATCTTATCACTGAACTATGAGGCTCTCTATTGACAGGCAGCAATCGATGCATGAGCGACGACGGAGGATGCTGTGGCCTATATTAAAAAGCTACTAAACGACAATTTTTTATATTATGCCTCGTATGTCATCATGGACAGAGCAATCCCAGAACTCGATGATGGGCTGAAGCCTGTTCAACGTCGAATCTTGCATACTCTTTTCGAAATGGATGACGGGAAATTCCATAAAGTGGCCAACGTCGTCGGACATTGCATGAAATATCACCCTCACGGAGATGCATCTATTGGTTCGGCTCTTGTCGGGCTTGCCAATAGAGGGTTATTCATCGCGACACAGGGCAATTTCGGAAATCCTATAACAGGAGACGAGGCCTCTGCTCCACGCTATATAGAGTGCAGATGTACGTCGTTTGCCAAAGAAATTTTCTTTCATCCCAAAATTACCCACTATGTCGATAGCTATGATGGTAGAAACAAAGAACCGCTTGTGTTCCCCGCGAAAATTCCGGTCGTTCTCATACTCGGCGCCGAAGGTATCGCCGTAGGGATGAGCACAAAAATACTGCCTCATAACCCGCTCGAGGTGATCCAAGCTGAAATTGCATGCCTAGAAGGCAAGTCGTTCGATCTCGTCCCTGATTTCCCGTCAGGGGGGTTCATAGATTACTCTGAGTATGCCGACGGCAACGGAAAAGTCCGAGTCCGTGCGTTACTCGATGATTCCGATCCCAAGAAAATCGTGATTAAAGAGATCCCTTATGGCTCGACAACAGAAAGCCTTATCAATAGTATCGAAGAAGCTGTCCGGGCAGGGCATTTAAAAATCGCTTCCATCGCGGACTTTACGACGGACAAAGTAGAAATAGAGCTCAAGCTGGCCAGGGGCGTCTATACAGAAGAGGTCGTGGATGCTCTGTACGCATTTACCGAGTGTGAACGATCGATCTCGTGCAATTGCCTCGTCATCCGAGACGGAAAGCCGACGATCAGCTCTGTCTCCGAGATTATACGATATCATGCCGGGAAATTGCTCAATCTGCTTCGACAAGAGCTCGAGTTGGAACGGTCCGAGCTTCAAAACGAACTGCTTGCGAGGACTCTCGAGCGCATCTTTATCGAAGAGAGGATCTATAAATCGATAGAAACCAAGAAAACCAATGAGACTGTCATAAAAGCTGTTCTCGACGGATTGAAACCATTTACAAAAGAACTGAATCATACCATAGGGACGGAAGATGTAGAACGGTTACTGAAAATACCCATTCGAAGAATTTCTTTATATGATATAGAAAAAGCAAAAAAAGAGATGAAACAGATCCAGCAGCAGCTTGCACGGAACGAGGATCGTCTCAACCATCTTGTCTCCTATGCAATCGAGACGCTCAAGACATATAGGAAGATGATCGAGAGTCTCTGTCCTCGCAGAACACGGATCAAATCATTCAAAAAAATCGAAGCGAAGAGCGTTGCACGCCACGATGTTGCCCTACGATACGACGCAGATGGGGGCTATGTCGGGACAGAGGTTACCGGCGAAAAAATCCTCGAGGCCTCCAAGTTCGATAAAATTCTAATCTTACGGAGAAATGGCATCTACACCATCATTCCCCTTCCGGAGAAATTTTTTGCAGGGCAACATGCATTGTGGATAACCATTGCATCGAAAGAGGTATTGTCCTCCACCGTCATTACAATCGTATATTCATTATCGAACGAGAGCGGCGCGTATATTAAAAGGACAACCATCGGCAGTTGGCTTACAGGAAAAGACTATCTCCTCGTACCCGAAAACGCAGAGGTCTTGGGATTTTCTACCGATAGCGCCTATGCATTTCAGTTAGAATACAAACCCAAACCAAGAAGTAAAAAAAATAAAGAAGTGTTTTCTGCAAACCATTATCCTGTTCGTGCAAGACAATCTCATGGTATAAAATTGACGGATCGCGAAGTAACACAATTGACACTGCACGCCCCAACTCGTATCGAGCCTGAGGTGTCGGAGGACACGGAGGGGCAAACCCATCAACGAAAAGACAAGCAACAAGAAACCATGAACAGTCGACAGGTTCCACCAACTTCTCGTGGTGCAGGCCTTTTAGAAGCGGCCTTAAAAAAACACAAGAAGTAAACCTAAATACGCTCGTTGCCATCCTCGTCGTCTATAAAAAAGTTGCCGCTCGATTCATAGTCATTCTCACCATTTTCCTCTTCGTTTTTTGACCTTAGCAACTGTTTTTTGCCAGATCTTTTCGTCTTTTGGTCCAACTCTTTCAAATATTCAGAATCATTGCCCAAATATGGAAGTATATAGGGAGGTTCGATATTTTTAGGCCTTGCCCGCCTATCGAACCTCGTTCTTACAACATGTTTTTCTTTCTCCAACATCTCTATCAAAAAGCCGGCAAATCTCCTCCCTCGCTCCACTAAACTTTTCACTTCTCCGAAAGCTTCCCACTGTACAGGAATTCCTGCCTGTTTCAATTTTTGATAAGAAATGTCGTCTATTGCTCCTGTGACGAGAACCTTTGCGCCTCTGCTAATAATCCACTCTACCTTTCCTCGTGCAATTCCTTTTGCAGTAATCTCCGGGGAATATTTCTGGATACGATTATATTCATCCACAATAATCAAAAATGGGGCTTCTTCGAAAATCGGAGAAAAATCGGTATACAATACCGGCTCACATGCCGTTATCGCGATTTTAACTCTTTGCATTGTCACGCCCTTTTTCTCGAAAATGAGTGAACTATCACCCGCCGTCCTTTTTTCAACCCATTTGAAACAGCGAAGATTAAATAATTTTTATGATTTTATTCTTACTCGCTCCATCCATGGTCGTCAATAGGAAAGCGACCTCAGAAAAAGGCCGCCTTCCATATTGACAAAAAATACGCCTTTCGCTATTTTAATGCTCGTTATTTGGCTGTATTCCCCTGTAGCTCAGCTGGCAGAGCAAGTGGCTGTTAACCACTGGGTCCGGTGTTCGAACCACCGCGGGGGAGAAAATAGAGTTTATTACTCAATAGTGTTTTCAAGCCGTCCTATGCCTTCTATCTCGACGACGATATGGTCGCCCTTCTTCATTGGCCCAACGCCTGATGGCGTGCCCGTCATAATCACGTCTCCTGGTTCGAGTGTCATAATTTGAGAGATATACGCGATTAAAGAAGGAACATTAAAAATGAGATTCGCGGTCGAAGAAGATTGACGCACCTCGCCATTCAATAAAGACCTAATGTGAAGATTGGAAGGATCGAGATCGGTTTCAATCCATGGTCCCAAAGGCATAAACGTATCGAACGACTTTGCGACTGTCCATTGTCCATTTTGAGGCTGCAAATCCCTCGCCGTCACGTCATTGCCGCACGTGTATCCAAGCACATAATCGAGGGCTTCATTTTCGGCGATGTTTTTCGCCAATTTCCCAATGACCACCACGAGTTCTGCTTCATAGTCCACCCTCTCTGACATGGATGGGTACTGTATGGCTTTACCTGGGCCTAGAAGACTTGTCGAGGGTTTGATAAACAGCACAGGGCTGGATGGAATTGTCTGCCGAAATTCGTCGGCGTGGTCTCTATAATTCAAACCTACGCAGACCGCTTTTTTAGGCATGCAGGGGGCTTCCAGGCGTACTTGCGACAACGGAACGGATTGTTCTTCAGTGCCCCAAAAGACTTCTTTCTTCCCACCGCTCACACATATCGTTGGAATATCGCACGACAATATGACATTATCGCCATCCAGTCTTCCATAGTAGCATTTTCCATCGTATTCACATCGTATAATTCTCATATGTCTTCCTCCTTATGGGTTTGGGGACAGAGATGTTGTTCTCTATTTCCCTACTTCAAATCCGATTCGTTCGTACTCTTTGGCAATCCTTGCTGCCACACGCGCATTGTTTTCTACGAGTGCAATATTTGCCTCTAATGCATCACCCCCTGTTATTTCTACGATACGAGCCAATAGATATGGAGTGAGTTCGGCTCCTTGTAAGCCTTTCGCTTCAGATTCTTCGATAGCTTTTTGGATCGCCGCATCTATCAGCGATGCATCCATTGAATATTGGACCGGTATGGGATTCGCAATCACAACCCCTCCGCGCAGCCCCAGGGCCCATTTGGCATAGAGAAGCGAGGCGATCTCCCAAGGAGTATCAAGATGCTGGGATAGCCGTATCCCTGAGTGAAGTGTATAGAATGCGGGGAGCTCCGATGTCCCAAAACCTATGACCGGCACTCCTTTTGTCTCGAGATACTCCATGGTCTTTGGTAAATCGAGGATGGCCTTAGCGCCGGCACATACGACTGCGACATTTGAGTTCGCTAGTTCTTCCAAATCTGCCGAAACATCCCACGTTTTTTCTGCTCCACGGTGTACGCCGCCAATACCGCCCGTTGCGAACAAATGAATGCCGGCCATCTCTGCGATAAGCATTGTGCCGGCGACCGTTGTCGCGCCATTCCCTTGTTGGGCAACGAGCACGGGAATGTCTCTTCGAGAAGCTTTCATAGGATGAAGAGATCCATCAGCGAGGCGCCTCAACTCATTGGAGGAAAGGCCAACCTTGAGCCGCCCCCCAATAATTGCAATAGTGGCAGGGACAGCTCCCTCTTCTCGGACCACCTTTTCGACCTCCATCGCGGTCTCGAGGTTTTGAGGCCACGGCATTCCGTGGGTAATTATGGTGGATTCAAGGGCTACTATAGGCATGTGCATGCGTAACGCATCGTCGACTTCTTCCGAAAGATCGAGATAAGGGTTCATGTTTTCACTCCGTGCCGAGAATATCATCGACAACCTCAGAGAGTTCAGGATAACAATTTATGATGGTTTTGCACAGAGTGTCCTGATTTAACTGTTTATTTACTGGATTTGCCGAGGAAGCCGCAAAAAGTGCGGCAGCGAGAGCTATTTTGGCCTTGTTCCGAGGACAGAGGTCTAGGGATTTTTCCTTTTGAGGAATCGATCTCTCGTAGATGGAAATCCAAACAAGCGCAGCGCATGCAGCATCTCCTGCTCCAGAACGATTTTTCGAATGGGGACGACGCTCTGGAGGCGGCAAGGGAATGTTGACCGGAAAATCGTCCTCGATCACCTCTATGCCATGTTCTCCCATGGAGACATAGAGTTCTCTGGGGAGATTCGATGTTTTTTGCAAGGCCGAAATGATGTCCGGAAGGGCAGCATCTCTCTTTGTCCCCGCGATGGCTGTTGCCTCGACAATGTTGGGTTTGGCGATATCGAATCTGCCGAAGCATCGTTTAAATTTTACCGCTTTTGCAGAAGAGACCGGATCGGCAATAATGAGGGGCCTTTGAGGCGCCTTGTTTTTTTCGTCCCTCCTCACCCCGTATCGAGCGGCAATCCATTCAATGGAAGCCTGTGGTATATTCCCATCCACAATGATGGCTGCAGCGTTGTCCAGTAAGGTTTTGCGCTCGTCGAGATGCTCGATCAGCATGTGTTCGATTGCACGCATATCGGCAACAGCCCCAACCAAACTCCCGTCCCTCTCGAGAATACAGAGATAGGTCGGTAGGGGCACTCCGGGCAGACATGGACTATAGGCCAGGCCTATCCCTGTCTGTTCGATATGAGAAGCAAGTCTCTCCCATCCCGAAGAATCACCCAATACTGTGATCATTTCGGTATGGAGGCCGAGGCGCACCAGGTTTTCGGCGATGTTTCGCCCCACTCCCCCTATACTTCTTTTTACATAGCCGGGGTTCGAATCCTTCATACTGTATGGGGCAAGACAAAAGGCCTGAATATCTATATTGACCCCACCTACGACAACACAATAGGGTTGACTTTCGCTCTCCGTCTGCAACACGTTCCCCTCTACCATCTTTCGCGAATATGATATAGTACCATCTAAACGCAATATGAACGAGGTGTGGAGTGGATCAGATTTTCGACAGGCTCGAAAAATTAGTGCAGGCTTGGATGTCGTCGGTGCTGGGCAGAGATTCGGAATATACCTATTCTCAGCACCAAGGCTTTTTTAGGGAACGAGACCTTTTTCGCGAACAAGACTTTACCGATGCATGGGAAGAACTGGAATCCTATCTCGATCCTTCGAAGATCGAATTCGAGCGTCATACCAATGCACGCCGTCATCGGAGTCCTGATGAAGACGATACACGCCGCGCGGTGGAGGATGCATACCGATTCTTAGGGCTTGAACCATATACGCCTTTCCCTTTGGTAAAAGCTCGTTATAAAGAACTTCTGAAAAAGCACCACCCCGACCGACATACCGACTCTCCGGAAAATTTGGAGGAGGCTACGGCAATAAGCACGAAAATCAATACGGCCTATCAACTGATAGAGACATGGGAAGAGTCTCGCGGGGCAAACAAAAAATGAAAGCTTGGAATACAGCGGGGTGTCGAAATGGAAGAAAAAGAAGACCAGGAACCATTATATCTTCTTGATGTATATGCGTTTATTTATCGATCATATTTTGCCTTTATTCGCAAACCGCTTCGCAACTCGCGCGGCGAAAATGTCTCTGCGGTATTCGGCTTCTTTCGATTCCTCTTTTCGCTTGTGCAGCAGAAAAAACCCACTTTATTTGTCGCTGCGCTCGACTCCATCGGTCCCACATTCCGCCATAACCAGTTCACCCCGTACAAAGCCACACGCCAGAAAACTCCAGAAGATTTAACTGCGCAAATTCCGAAAATCGAATCGATTCTCCAGGCCTTGCGCGTGCCAACCATACGCTGCGAAGGCTATGAAGCCGACGACATCATTGCGACCCTTTCAGCCCAATGTGCAAAAGAAAAAAGACCCTGCTTCATCGTCTCCGGCGATAAAGACTTGTTGCAGCTGGTAGGCGGCAAGACGATGGCCCTTCGCCCCTCCGAAAATTTTTCTTTTCGAGAGCTCGATGCCTCCGGTGTAGTAGAGGAATGGGGGGTAAGGCCTGAGCAGATCGGCGATTATCTCGCACTTACAGGTGATGCTTCGGACAATATTCCCGGCGTGAAAGGGATTGGAGACAAAACAGCACAGAAGTTGATCTCTCAGTTTGGATCGCTCGATGCAATCTACAATAATCTACAGAATATCGAGCCGGAGTCCCTTCGCAAAAAACTCGAAGAAGGGCGAGAAAGTGCTTTCTTATCGCGGGGACTTGTCTCTCTATGTTACAATGTCCCGAATTGTCCCAATAATGTCGATTCGTTGCGACTTGCGCTCGATCTTCAGGCTGCAGCTCCTCTTTTTTTGAATGAAGACATTAAAAGCTTAGTTCCTGAAGGGCTGCGAAACCAAAAAGCCGTCAAAACCTCTGTACCTCCAGCGTTCGATGGTTCGACTTCTCTCGCAGATGAACCAAAAGCCCTTGTGCTAGAAACGAAGGAATCCGACTCAAAAACTGCAGGGAGGTATCGCTCCGTCCTCGATGGAGAAAAGCTCGACAATCTAATCGACGCCGCGATCTCAAAAGGGGTCTGCGCGTTCGACACGGAAACAGACTCTCTAGACGTCTATAATGCCAATATTGTCGGATTCTCCATCTCCTTTGAACCAAAATCAGGGTGGTATGTACCACTGATAAGTCCCGATGCGACATGTATACCCAAACGCCAAGCGCTCCGCTCTCTGGCGAGGCTTCTTCAGGCCAAGAACATGCTGTTGGTGGGACATAACCTTAAGTTTGACATCAATGTGCTCGCTACGGCGGAGATAGAGGTGACAATTCCATGCTTTGACACCATGGTCGCCGCATGGGTTTTGGATGCAGAAGCGCCCTCCTTTTCGCTTTCTTCGGTTGCGGCCCGGTTTTTAGGGCTCTCTGGGCTTGAATACAAAGATGTGGTGCCAAAAGGACATACCTTTGCCGATGTGCCGCTTGACCAAGCAACGCGATATGCTGCCGAGGATGCCGATTTTTCTTTTCAACTTTACGCGGCATTATCCCAACAGATCAAAGCATCCGGGCTTCACGACGTGTTTTTTACTATAGAGATGCCTCTTTTGCCGATACTTGCTGAGATGGAACGCAGGGGGATCCGCATAGATGGAGACCGCTTACGATCATATGGCAAAGAGCTGCAAGGAGAACTTGTCGAGATCGAGGCAAGGATATTTCAACTCGTCGGGCATGATTTTAATTTGGCCTCTCCGAAGCAGCTTTCCGAGGTGCTCTTCGACGAACGCAAACTTCCTGTACAGAAGCGAACAAAGACAGGGTTCTCGACAGACACCTCCGTACTCGAAGAGTTGGCGTCGCTCGATCCGGTTCCTCAGCTCATTTTACGGCACAGACTTTTGACGAAACTCAAAAATACCTATATTGAGCCTCTCGCTGATCTTGCGGCGCAGGGTCGAGTACATACGACATTCGTTCAAACCGGAGCGGCGACGGGGAGGCTCTCGAGCAGAGACCCCAACCTGCAGAATATCCCCATTCGTGAAGAAGAGGGAAGAAAAATTCGAGCGGCATTCATCGCCGAGCCGGGCAATCTTCTCATCTCTGCAGACTATTCCCAAATCGAGCTTGTCGTCATGGCCCATCTTTCCAAAGACCCCAATCTGATAAAGGCTTTCAAAGAGGGGGTGGACATTCACAAGCGGACGGCTTCCTTGCTCTTTGGAATACCCGAGGAACAAGTCGATGCAGAACGGCGCAGAATTGCGAAAACCATTAATTTTGGCGTGATCTATGGGATGAGTGCTTTCAGACTGGCGAGAGATCTGGGAATTTCAAACACTCTTGCGAGGAACTTCATCGACTCGTACTTCTCGACATATGCCGGTATTGCAGAATTCATACAAAAGACAGTCCAGCACGCCCAAGAAACTGGAATCTCGTCGACACTGTTCGGCCGAAAACGGAGGATCCTCGGAATTCATTCAAAAAACAAAACAGAACAGCAGGCCGCGCAGAGGGTCGCCGTCAATACTCCCATTCAAGGCACTGCAGCGGATATCGTCAAAATTGCGATGATAAAAATACATCACGCACTCCGAGAAAAAATGCCGGAAGTGCAGATGCTCTTGCAAGTCCATGATGAGCTTATCTTTGAGGCTCCTCATACTTCAGTCCCCAAAGCGATGGAACTTATACAAGATGAAATGGAACATGCGGTGCAGCTTGATATACCCCTGAGGGTCAGCATGGAGTCTGCGGCGTCCTGGGGCGACATGCATCTCTAAGATTCTGAAACCATACCCATAAGAAGAGGTGCACAATGTGTATCATAGGCCTTACCGGCGGATACTGTGCAGGGAAAAATGAAGTAGCGAACATCCTCGTTCGTTATGGCTGGGATGTTATCGATGTCGACAAGCTAGGGCATGTTGCGCTCTTGCAGGTGTCGGATCAGCTCATAAACACTTTTGGCGACTCTATACGAAAAGAAGATGGGAGTCTCGACCGAAAAAAGCTCGGGGAAATAGTCTTTTCAGATAAAAAAAAGTTGAATATATTGGAATCCATAGTGCATCCCCTCACGCTGTCGTTGCTCGACCAAGAGATAGAAAAGGCCCAAGAGAATCGGGTCAAAAAAATCTGTATCAATGCCGCCTTACTGTATCGCTTCCCTCAGGTCAAGTGCTGCAAAGCAGTCATCGAAGTACGCGCTCCCCTGTATCAGAGAATCATGCGGGCACAAGAGAGAGATCATGTTTCGATGGCGGGCGCCCTACAAAGAATAGAAAATCAAAAATATTTGTGGGAGATGAGACCACACGAGGGCATTCCAATTTATATGCTGTGGAACACGAGAACGTTTGCCGACTTGGAAGCCGACACGGCAGTCATATTACGGAAAATTGTTGGCGATGATAGATCATAATTCTTCAATAAGCGATGAGTTCTGCCGATAATAGTCCTGTAGAGGTGCAGCGATGTCAGATCGTTCAAAGAAGATTCTCTGGATTGCAGTCGCAGTAAGCGGATTTGCACTCATCGTCTTTTTGACCGCTTTTATTCTCTTTCCGCCCAATGATATCTCGCAATCGAAGCCCTTCGATCCGACAGGAAGGTCGCCGGCAAAGCCTCTATCTCCCAATGACTTCTCCGCATTCCCGAGTATCGTCGTTCAATCATCGGAAGAAAATGCTCGGGTTCCCGATACGACGCAAATCGATGGCACCAACGCGCAAAAGCCGACAAGCTCGGTTGTTGTTGTCCCCGCTCCAACGACAAATCAAAAAACGGAAAGTACCCAATCACAGGCGACCACGTCTGCGGTAGACAAAAGTTCCACAGTATCGAAGACTTCTTCCCCGCCCAGTCCGCCCAAAGCTTCGACGCCGACTTCCGAATATTGGATTCAAGTGGGAAGTTTTTCAGAAAAAGGAACCGCGGATAAACTCCGTAAAGAATTCATCGATCGAGACATGAATGCCATTATTGCGACGAAAGAGATCGGCGGCCGCACGTATTATCAAGTGAAGGTCGGCCCCTATGCTTCTTCCGAGGAGGCTAAGAAATGGCTTCTCACGGTGAAGGCAGTGCGAGGGGCAAGCCAGGATTCTTTTGTGACAACGCGCTGAGGGAATACCTGAGGGAATACAGCGCTGCTGTTCACGTCTTCAAGCCATGTCCTATAGAGCCTGTATAGAATGTAACATCGACCGCTTTGCCATAATTTATCATTTGACAGCCGACGATTTGAAGGCTACACTTTTTACAGCACCCTAGTGCTGTCGGACTTGATCCGTCTGAATTTCATAAGAATGAAGGAGGCCCCGATGAGAAAGATTGTTTTTGGACTCGTCGCAATGCTCATGCTGGTTTCAATTGCCTTGCCCGCCACCGCACAGGCAAAAAAGCCTTTAAAAGTAGCATTCGTCTATATTGGCCCACCGGGGGACCTCGGTTGGACGTATGAGCACGAGCGCGGACGGCTTGCCCTGCAGCAATATTTCGGCGATAAAATCGAGACGAAATATGTCGAGAATGTGCCGGAAGGTCCTGATGCGGAACGCATTATCCGCCAGTATGCGATTCAAGGCTTCGATGTCATTTTTACCACCAGTTTTGGATATATGGATCCAACATATGCGGTGGCCCAAGAATTCCCAAACGTCATTTTCGAGCATTGTTCCGGTTATAAAACAGCTCCCAATATGGCAACCTATTTTGGCCGCATTGAGGAGGCGCGCTACCTTACAGGGATTATCGCCGGCCGCATGACGAAGACAAACAAAATCGGTTATGTCGCGGCCTTCGGTATTCCCGAAGTCGTGCGAGGAATAAATGGCTTCACGCTTGGAGTACGCTCGGTCAATCCGAACGCAAAAGTTCAGGTTGTGTGGACAAATACGTGGTATGACCCGGTAAAAGAGCGGGAAGCTGCAGTCGCCTTGCTCGACGCCGGCTGCGATATTATTGCACAGCACCAAGACACCACGGAACCACAAAAAGCAGCACAAGAGCGTGGAAAGCTCTCCATCGGGTACGATTCCGACATGGGCAAATTTGTAGGGGATACGGTGCTGGCCAGCGCAATGTGGAACTGGGAGACCTATTACATTGCCACCATTCAGAATGTCTTGAACGGCACCTGGAAAACGCACCAGTTTTGGGGTGGCCTTAAAGACAATATCACGAGGCTCTCCGAGCTGAGCCCGCGAGTGCCCGCGAATGTCAGAAAAGAAGTCGAGGATGCTCAAAAAAAGATCCTGGGCGGATGGAGTATTTTTACCGGTCCGATTAAAGATCAAACAGGCAAGGTCGTGTATAAGGCCGGTGAAGTAATTCCCGACGATGAACAGCTTTCTATGGATTGGTTTGTCGAAGGGGTTGTCGGCAAGGTGCAATGAATCATTCCGTTGCCGGTATGCGTTTTTTCAGGACCGCATACCGGCTTTTTTGTATCTTAGGAAATATCGATGAAGAACACGCCCATCCCAAAAGTCGAAATGCAACATGTCTCCAAATCGTTTCCAGGGGTCCTTGCCAATGATTGTGTCGATCTGAAGCTCCATAAAGGAGAGGTGTTGGCGCTCCTCGGGGAGAACGGAGCGGGAAAAACGACATTGATGAACATACTCTGCGGCCTTTATCGGCCGGATAGTGGAATGATATTCATCGACGGTAGACAGGTGGAAATTCAATCTCCCCGCGATGCACAAAAGTACGGCATAGGTATGGTGCATCAGCATTTTAAACTCGTTGATTCAATGAGCGTACTCGAGAACATCATCCTCGGCCTTCGCAATGAACCTTTTGTGCTCGACTTGAAGCGAGTACGGAATCGGCTTGTAGCGTTGGCGGCCCAGTATCATCTCGATGTCGATCCTGATGCGAGCGTTTGGCAACTCTCCGTGGGAGAACAGCAGCGGGTCGAAATTCTGAAGCTCCTCTATAGGGATGCCGAGATATTGATTTTGGACGAGCCCACGGCTGTTTTGACGCCCCAAGAGTCACATGAGCTCGGCAGGGTTGTGCATGTGATGAAACAAGAGGGCAAATCTGCGATTTTTATCACTCACAAAATGGAAGAGGTGATGGAGTTTTCAGATCGTGTGATGGTCTTGCGGAAGGGGAAAGTCGTCGCCGAGGTGAACACGGCAGAGACCACGCCGAGAGCGCTTGCCAGAATGATGGTCGGACGCGAGGTACTGTTCCAAATCGACAAAAAAACCGTAAGCCCGGGCAACGTGGTGATCGAGCTTTCCCATATCGAAGCGCTTGGGGACAGAGGGTTGCCTGCGCTGAAAGATGTATCCTTTCAGCTCAGGGCTGGGGAAATTCTCGGCGTTGCGGGTGTCGCAGGCAATGGTCAAACGGAACTTGCCGAAGTCATAACCGGACTTAGGCGATCTACAAAGGGAAAACTTACAATCGCCGGCGAAGATATGACCAATAGCCCCCCGCTTCAAATTATTCGTCGTGGAGTTGCGCATATCCCTCAGGACCGAACATCGGTCGGCGCAGTGGGCGATCTGAGTGTCGCTTCTAATCTGGCCATGAAGCAATATCGATCGAGGCCTCTTTCAGCGGGTTTTTTCCTTTCACCGAAAAACATATTGGACTTTGCACGGACGCTCATCGAGAAATTTCACATCTTCACGCCGTCCCCACAGACACAGGTCAAATTCCTTTCGGGCGGGAATATTCAAAAAACAATCCTTGCCCGTGAAATCGAGGCAGCCAAGAGTGTCTTGGTGGCGGTCTATCCTTCTCGAGGGCTCGATATCGGCGCGACGGAGACAGTTCACCGCCTGCTTGTGAGCCAGCGTGATGCTGGTCTCGGTGTACTCTTTTTTTCCGAGGATCTGGACGAGCTCTTGCACATTTCGGACCGGATCGCAGTGCTCTTTGAAGGGAGAATAATGGGTATTTTCGATGCAAACGAAGTCACCATCGAGCGTCTAGGAATGCTCATGGCGGGCGTATGCGAGGAGGAAGGCGCATGAGACTCCTCTTTGAAAAACGAAAATCGACCTCTGTCACCGCACTCGTGCTTGTGCCTGTCGTCTCGTTCTTGGTCTCTCTTGTGTTGACCGCACTCCTGCTTCAGATCTTCGACGCGAACCCTTTCACAACTTTTGCGGCCATGGCGGTAGGCGCTTTTGGCTCCTCTCACGGTTTTGCCGAGACGCTGGTAAAGGCGATACCGCTCATGCTGACGGGACTCGGTGTCGCGATCGCCTTCAAGTTAAAATTCTGGAATATCGGCGCCGAAGGACAACTCACCATGGGCGGCGTCGCTGCGGCAGGAGTTGCTCTCTTTTTGGAGCCTTATCTCCCGGGCCGGTTCCTTCTCTTGGGTGCTATTTTGGCTGGCCTTGTGGCAGGGGCGCTGTGGGCAGGCATTCCGGCGATTCTCAAGACTTCGCTTGGGGTAGACGAGACGCTCGTCACGCTGATGATGAACTATATCGCGATTCTCTACGCCGAGTTTTTGTACTATGGGCCATGGCGCGATCCAAAAGGATATGGTTTCCCTGGCTCCCGAATGTTTCCGGAGGATGCCTGGCTTCCTCGCATTATGGGGCGAGCGCATGCAGGTATATGGGTTGCGCTCGTCCTTGCAATAGTTCTTTGGATTGTCCTAAAGCGCACTCGATGGGGCTACGAAATTCAAATTATCGGCGCCAGCCAGAAAGCGGCGAGGTATCAGGGCATTGCGGTCGAGCGGAACATCGTGCTGGCGATCATGCTCTCTGGAGCGCTGTGTGGGCTCGCGGGCGCATTCGAGGTGACCGGTATCTCGCACCGACTTCAGCAGGGGCTTTCGATCGGGTATGGCTATACTGCCATTATCGTGGCATGGATGAGCCAACTCAACCCTCTGGCAGTGCCATTTGTCGCGCTCGCACTTGCAGCCCTCGCGGTTGGAGGGGACCAGGTACAGATGGTGATGGGGTTGCCGGCAGCCATGGGAGTCGTGATGCAGGGACTGATTCT
>DIXD01000104.1:0-5701 GCA_002435985.1 Spirochaetaceae bacterium UBA6089 | reverse complement strand
CAAATCAGGTGGTGTCGGGGCTCTCCATTACGCTTTTCGGCACTGGATTCTCGTCGTTTTTGGGTCAGCGTTTGGGACCTGCGACGAACAATTTCAGGCTCGTCGGGCTGCGCGCCGAGCGTATTGCACCGCTCAGCCCGGAATGGGCCGAGAATATTCCAATTCTCGGGGCATTTTTGAACCAGGACATTCTGACCTATATCGTCTACCTGTTGATTCCCGTTGCTTGGTTTTTCCTCTACAAGACGCGGCAGGGCCTCTGGCTCCGCGCTGTAGGAGAGAATCCGCAGACTGCGGACGCAATGGGCATCAATGTGATCAAGACACGCTATCTCTATACTATTATTGGGGGCATGCTGATCGCGTTGGGAGGGGCACACCTCTCGCTTTCCTATACACCGGGTTGGTCAGAGAATATCACTGGAGGGCGAGGATGGATCGTCATTGCGTTGGTGATCTTTTCAATGTGGAATCCCGCCCGCGCGGTGTGGGGGGCTCTCCTCTTTGGGGGGATCAACGCCGTACAATTTCGTCTCCAAGCCTCGGGCACGAGCATCCCCGCAAGCTTTCTCAATATGCTTCCCTATATTGGTACAATAGCGGTGCTTGTCCTGATGACGTGGTGGGAAGCACTCTCAAAAAAGGTCGGTGCGCCTGCAGCGCTCGGGACATCATACATGAGGGAAGATAAATGAAGAGGGATATCATCGATGCGGCGACGAGAAAGACCCTGTGCGACGTAAATTACACACATTGTACGGTCGTGGATGTTTTTTCCGGCTGCTTTCTCGAACACTCGACGGTCTCTGTCAAAGGAGGGTATGTCGTCGGCATCAACGATGGCCTCACCGCGAAGGAGACCATTGACCTCGAAGGGTTGTTCTTGGCCCCCGGGCTCATCGATGCTCATGTGCACATCGAATCTTCTTTGCTCACGCCCGCGGAGTATGCCAAGGTCGTTGTTCCACGAGGTACGACGACGGTGATCGCGGATCCTCATGAGATTGCAAATGTGATGGGCTACGACGGCATGCGCTATATGCTCAACGTTTCGCAGAATATCCCTCTCGATGTGTACTTCATGGTGCCTTCGTGCGTGCCTGCGACGGGCTTCGACACCGCAGGCGCGGCGCTCTATGCCTCGGATATGCACCAGTTTTTGCAGGAACCACGGGTGCTGGGCTTGGGTGAAGTCATGAATTATCCGGGAGTTCTGGCACAGGACCCCCAGCTTATGGATAAAATTGCGCTGTTTACGTCGAGCGGAAGGCCTATCGACGGCCATTCTCCGGGATTGCGCGGCGCGAGCCTTTCTGCCTACATTGCAGCAGGCATCGGCTCCGACCACGAGTGTACGACTCCAGAAGAAGTTTTGGAGAAAGTCAGCAAGGGCATGTACATTATGCTGAGAGAAGGCTCCACTGCCAAAGATCTGCGAGCCCTGCTGCCGGCGCTGCGACGGGAAAATGTCGGCCGCTTTATGCTTTGCTCGGACGATCGGCACTGTAATGACTTGCGCGATGAAGGACACATGGATTTCTCGCTCAGGCTCATGCTCGAGGCGGGCATCGATCCGATCGATGCCATTCGCATTGCTTCGAGCAATGCGGCGCGCTGGTTTGGAATCCCGGCGAAAGGAGCGATTGCCCCTGGCTTTAAGGCTGATTTTATAGCCTTTCCTTCCTTTAAAAATTTCGAGGTAAAGGTAGTCATCAAAAATGGTTGCGTCGTAGCCCAAAATGGCGAACTCATCCAGACCTTCTCGACAGCGCCTACGGCCATCCGCGACTCGGTGAATATCAAGTGGCTCACGAAAGAGGATTTTGCGATTCCCGACAAGGGCAAGGCCGTGCGAGTGATCGAGGTACACAAGGAGTCGCTCCTCACCGGCCATGGCATCGCGAGAGTTCCTGTCGAAGATGGTTTTTTGGTGTCGGATCTTGTCCACGATATTCTCAAAATATTCGTGATAGAACGGCATACGGGATCAGGCAATATTGGAAAAGGATTCATCCGTGGTCTTGGGCTTACGCGCGGGGCGATCGGCAGCACGATAAGCCACGATTCGCACAATATGATCATTGCAGGCGTGGACGATCTCTCGATTTTCAAGGCCGCCCGCCATCTCAACAAGATTCGCGGAGGCCTGGTGTACACGGTGGGCGATACCATTTTGCTCGACCTCCCCCTGCCCGTGGCCGGCCTTATGAGCGACAAGTCGGCAGATTTTGTGATCGAGAGGCTCAGTGCCTTCGAGAGACTCTTCAAAGAGGCAGGGCTGACCGCGACCTCTCCGCTCATGACGCTGTCGTTTATGGCGCTGCCGGTGATTCCAAGCCTTAAGATTACGGACATGGGGCTCGTCGACGTCGACAAGTTCGAAAAGGTCTCGCTCTATGTCGACTAAAAGAAGACCTTGAGCCATGGAATACAGGAAGCGCTCTTCCTCAAATTATGGTATACTTTCTTCATCAGGAGAGACCCAATGGCGTTGTTGAACCTAAAAGTCAACAGTACATGGCAAGAATTGCATTCGGCGGAGGGCACACCTGCACTCGATGTTATTCGGGGCGAACTGGCCCTGACATCGACAAAAGAAGGCTGTCGAGAAGGCGACTGCGGCGCGTGCGCGGTGTTGGTTGGTGAACATGTCGGCAATAGCGTACGGTACAGGGCTGTGCCCTCATGTCTTCTTCCGGTAGGAGCGCTGCGAGGTAAGCACCTTCTCACGCTGGAAGGGTTGGTGGAGGAGACAGAAGATGGACTTACCCCTGTCATGCGCGCCTTTCTCGACGAAAATGCGAGCCAGTGTGGATTCTGCACTCCGGGTTTCATCATTGCGCTGACATCCTGGCTTGCGGAATCACAGGTGCCTGATCTCGCGGGAGCGCTGAGGGCAATCGACGGCAACCTCTGTCGCTGTACGGGCTACGGTGCCATCCGAAGGGCTGCGGCGAAACTCGTCGCGCGTTTCAAAGATCTTCCGCTGGAACCGACGGCTCGTCTGAAGGCCTTGGTAGAAGCCCAGGTACTTCCCCCCTCGGTGCTGAAATTTCTTGCAGAATCGATAGGACAAGAGAGTGCTCCCCGGCGCCAAAACTCGGAAACCATCTCTTTACTGGGCGACGATGTCACACCCCAGACCGTAGTGGGTGGGGGCACAGATTACTATGTGAGAAATCCGGAGTCGGAAGAGGGTTTTTCGCCGCTTTTAACTCAAATATTGCCTGAATTGAGGCAGATCCGCTATGTCGATGATCGGGGAGACGGATGGCTCGAAATCGGTGCGGCAGTGACCGTACGCGATTTTTTCGCCTCGCCTGGGGTACGGCGTGAGGTCCCCGGCATTGAGCGTTTCGAGACGATGTTTGCGAGCACACTGATCCGGAACCTCGCCACCATCGGAGGGAATATCGTCAACGCTTCTCCTGTGGCGGATATTACTTCGATGCTGCTCGCCCTTGGTGCCCAGCTTGTCATTGTGCCCGAAAAAGAAGCAGAGAACGATTCTGCGGCTCGACGCCTCTGCCCTCTCGAGCAATTCTTCTTGGGATATAAGACTCTCGATCTGGCTCCGGGAGAAATTCTGAAGGCAATTCGAATACCTGCCCTCGACGATCCCTCATCGCGCAGGTTTTCCTTCGAAAAGGCAAGCAAGCGCAAGAATCTCGACATTGCAGCCGTCAATACAGCCATCTCCTTCCATATCGAGGGGGGTCGGTGCAAGGGAGTACGGGTTAGCCTTGGGGGGGTAGCCCCTATCCCTCTGCTCAGCACCGAGGCGATGAGGGTGCTCGAAGGAGCATTCTGCGATGTGCTGGACAGGCGAGAGCTCGCCGAACTTGCCCGAAAGGCTGCATTGGCGGCAGCATCGTCCGTCTCCCCGATAAGCGATGTGCGAGGCTCTGCCGAGTACCGGCGACGAGCCACCCACCAACTCATTCTGGCCCATTTCGTACGCTTGTTTGAAGAAAGCGGCATAGCCGAGGAGTTGTTTCCATGAACACAGAAAATACTATACACAAGAATAACGTCAGAAGAACATCGGACTCGGTAGATTCCTCTACGATTATCCCTGAATCCCTGCCGAATGTTCTCGGGCAGACGCAGTACATCGATGACCTCCCCCGCCCTGCTGGCTGTCTGCAAGCGGTGGTCCGTCTGTCGGACAGCGCGCATGCACGGATTCTGGCAATTCATACCGAAGAAGCCGCGGCCCTCGATCCTTCAGTTCGCGTCATCCTCGCGAAGGACATCCCCGGAACGAACCAGATCGGCTTCAACAAGCCCGACGAACCGCTTCTGCCTGAGGAAGAGTGGGTATACTGGGGGCAGCCCATCGCAATCGTGGTCGCGGCAACGCGCCCCCTGGCGAGAAAAGCGGCCAGCCTTCTGCGCATAGAGAGCGAGCCCTTGCCTGTGGTCACCGACCCGCGCGAGGCCTCTGCGCGGGGGGATTTTATTTTCCCGCCGCGCACGATTGCCTGCGGCAACACGCAGGAGGCCTTCTCTCGGTGTACGTACGTGGTCGAAGGCAGGGTTGAATCCGGAGGACAGGAGCATGTGTACCTCGAGACGCAAGGCGCCATTGCGCAGGTCATCGATGGCCGTCGCATGCATGTCATCTCCAGCACACAGGGGCCTTCGGGGGTACAACGAGCGGTGGCGCAGGTCCTTGGTTTACCTATGAATATGGTCGAAGTCGAGGCGCGACGCCTCGGGGGAGCCTTCGGAGGAAAGGAAGACCAGGCGGCAAATTGGGCCTGCATGGCCGCCGTAGCGTCGTGGGTCACAGGAAAACCCGTTGAACTCTACCTCAACCGTAAGGACGACATGCGAGCCACGGGCAAACGGCACCCTTACTCGAACGATTTTCGCATCGGGGCGGATAGGAATGGCACACTCTTAGCCTTCGAGGCGGACTACTATCAAAACTCAGGTTTCAGCTGCGATCTGTCGGCGGCAATCCTCGCGCGAACAGTGCTCCACGCCACAGGCACCTACCACATACCAAACGTGCGGGTGACGGGGTACATGTGCCGCACAAATCTCCCTTCCTTCACTGCATTCCGAGGTTTTGGGGCACCGCAGGCGTTCTTTGTGATAGAATCGGCCATGGATGCGCTTGCCCAGAAGATGGGCATCGATCCTGTCGAGCTCAAGCGGCGCAACCTCTATAGAGAGGGCGACCGAACGTATTACGGCATGGTGCTCGAGCGTGTGCGCGCATCGGAGGCGGTAGAACGACTTCTGGTAAAGGTCGACTATCCTTCCCTTAAGGAGCGAATCGCTCAATTCAATGCCACCCATAGGCTCGAGAAAAAAGGCCTGGGCCTTATCCCTGTCGCCTTCGGTATCAGTTTCACGAAACTCCAGATGAATCAAGCCGGCGCCCTTGTTCACATCTACACTGACGGCTCGGTGGTGGTCTCGACGGGCGCAATCGAGATGGGCCAGCAGGTTGCACGCAAAATTGCCTTGATAGTCGCCCGTACGCTCGGTGTGCCCGTCTCCAAGATCACTGTTCAACGCACTACGACGCTCACCGTCGCAAACACCGTGCCGACCGCCGCGAGCACGGGCTCCGACCTCAATGGGATGGCGGCAAAGATCGCCTGCCAGGAGATCCGAGGGCGCCTTCTCAAAAAAGCCGCGGAGCTTCTAAATGCCCTACCCGAGGAAATCGACATCAAAGAGGGTG
>DIXD01000015.1 GCA_002435985.1 Spirochaetaceae bacterium UBA6089 | reverse complement strand
GTAGTCCAAAATCCTGAGCACGCGCCGGAGGTGACCCTCGTGGCCTCGGGCTCGGAGGTCTCGCTGGCGATTGCCGCAGCGGACATCGTACGGGCTCAGCGCCCGCAAACAGCCATCCGCGTCGTTTCCGTCCCCGACAGGCAGGCCTTCTACGCGGCGCCGGTGCCGGTGCTCGATGCGATTCTGCCGCCGGGCTCCGTTGTGTTTGTGGCCGAAGCCGGGGTCGCCCAGGGCTGGGAACGAATAGCGCCGCCCGAGCATATCTTTTCGATCGAACGCTTCGGAGAATCTGGTCCCGGCGATAAGGTTGCGGAACATTTGGGCTTTACGGCACAGGCCTTTGCACAGAAGGTGCTCGCAAAACTCGGTTGAGATGTAGCCGATGCGCACCAGAGCGGTGCGCGTCGGGGCACCGGCATGTTGATGTTTCGGTGTATCGGGACACCGGCATGTCGGGAGATCGGCGTGTTGGGACCATGTTTCGCTGCGTAAGACATTATAGAATAGTGTAAATATTTAAATCTCTGGAACTTGCTGGCTCCTTTGTGATACTATTAGTCGTCCCTTCTATCTCTAGTAAAAGTGTATAGGATGTTTGGATCGAGGGGGAGCCAACCGTGCCCACGACAGATACTCGACACCATAACTTTTTCGCCGATATTCGGCAGCTGCGAACCGCCGAACGGATAGGTTTTACCTTTCTCTTCGTGCTCCTTGTGGGCTTTACCACTGTCAGTGCATATTTTCAGTGGCAGAGCATTCTCCGCGACAAAAAAACGTATATAGAACTTATAGGACGATCAAAAATCGAGCAGTTCGAATCCTGGTACGACATGCAGATGACGAAAGCAAGGGAATTATCCGAATCGGCGTTATTCATAGCTATCGTCGCCGATTCGATAGAAACCCCATCGCGCACGAATCTTGCGCGTATCGACGACTTTTTACGCCCCATTCTCCGTTCCTACAACTACGCGGAGAGCGCAGTGCTCACCGCTGATTTTCGCCTTCTTTTTTCGATGACTCAATTGGTCAAATCCGACTGTGCCGAAGTGCACGAAGTGATTTCCCAAAGGAAGCCGCTTGAGCCTTTCTTTACGACCTTGCACCTCACGACTCCCCTCGGGAAGCCGGGATTTCACCTCATAATTCCTCTTTTAAAAGACGATCAGAGGGAGCCTTTTGCGTATGTGGTCCAGACGTTCTTTGCCGATGATTACCTCTATCCCATGGTGGCACAGTGGCCCGGCAACGAGAAGACGGGCGAAACGCTCCTCCTCGAGCGCGTCGGCGATAGTGTCCGGACGCTGAATCCCCCCACCCTCGTCAATATCTCTGCCTTTTCGCTGCTGGTTCCCGCCAAGGACAACGATACCGTCGAAGCCCGGGCCGGCCTTGGACAGAGAGGTGTCATGATCGGAAAAGATTATCGTGGCAAGCGCGTGCTCGCCACAGTGAACTATGTGCCGGAAGTCGACTGGATCATCCTTTCCAAAATGGACTTTTCTGAAGCATTCTCCGCGTGGATTCCGACGTTGGTGATCCTTATAGTCTTCTATCTGGTCGCTTTTGCAGCCATCCTTGCAAGTTCATATGTGCTCGTCTCTACCAGGATCTTCTCCGCATTCCGATCGCGCCTTGAGCTGCTCAAGCGCACCGAACGCAGCGAAGCCTTGCTCAGAGCAATTCTCGGACGCATCGACGCGCCTGTCGTCATCGTCGACAAGGCATCGACGATTCAATTTGCAAACCAAGCGTTCAAAGAACGTTTCGGCGACAGCCTGCCTGAAGGGCTACGTTCGGTGCAGGAAGAGCCCGACAAAGAGACCGGTACACAGTCCTACAGGATCGAGCTCAAGAGTATAAGAGGAGAGATCCTTCGGCTCTATGTCATGCCGATCCACATTCTCCTCAAGGACCAAGAGGCACTTTTGGGCTATGTGATGCGGGATGTCACCGAGCTCGAATCTGCGCTCGAGCAGGTGCAGAATCTCAATCAGGATCTTTCCAGGCAGGTGGAGACCCAGACAAGGCGGATTCTCGAAGCCAAGGAAGAACTGCGCACCATCGCAGCCGCGATCTCTCACAATCTGGCGACCCCCCTGCGCACCATCGAGTCGTTTAGTGAACTACTCGCGACAAGAGCCCTCGACCAGCTCGACGCAGAGAGCTCGGATTACGTAATGCGCATCCGGAGAGCCTCTGCCAGTATGGTGACCCTCACCGACGACCTGATGATCCTCTTGTCGCTCGATTCCGTGGTACCTGCCCACGAGGAATTCGATTTCAGCATTGCCGCGCAAGAGATCACCTCGGATATCATCAGGCGGGCCCCTCAGCGACGCTACCGGATCAGCATCATGCCAGGCCTCAAGATACAGGGAGACCAAGGGCTTTTAAAGACCGCGTTCCGCAACGTTCTAGAAAATGCGTTCCAATATTGTTCGGACACCACGGTCTCTTCCATCGAGATCGGGTGGTACGGCGAGCGGGGTATTTTCGTCAAGGACAACGGCCTCGGGATGACACCTGAAGAGATCGACTCGATCCTGAATCCATTATCCAAGACCGAACCCGACAACTATGTCCCCGGCTTAAGTGTGGGGCTCACGATCGCCAAGAAAATCGTCGAGCTGCATGACGGCAATCTTGAAATCGAGAGCAAGGCGGGCGAGGGCACGACAGTCCGCTTCAAATTTTAATCATTTATTTGTTTGCACAAGGTTGAGAGCACTAAGATCATTATCGTGCCAAATACTGGGAAAGCCCATCAAGCAGCATCTCGATCGAAATCGCGGACAGCACGAGGCCCATGAGGCGCTCCATCGCAGAGAGGGCCCTCGGCCCAAGCTTCTCCTCCAACTTCGTCGAAGTGAAAAACGCCACCATCGTCACCATTATCGCAACAAAAATCGCTCCCACCCACTCAAGCCCGCGCGATGGATCCGACTTCATGAGGAGCATCACATAGGTGATGGCGCTCGGCCCCGCGATCAGCGGAATGGCGACCGGCACAATGAAGGGCTCCCCCTCGATCTCGTCCTCGACAAGCTTGCCCCCCGTCCCCGGGAAAATCATGTTCAGCGCGATCAAAAAGAGAATCACTCCCCCCGATATGCGCAGAACATCGTCGGAGAGCCCCAGCGCGCTCAGAAACACGTTGCCGAAGAACAGAAATCCCACGAGCACCACAAAGGCAATCAGACATTCGCGGAGTATCACAAAGGGCCGCCTCGACTGCGGCACATTTCTGAGCGAAGAGATGAACAGAGGAATATTCCCGAGCGGGTCTGTAATCAACACGAGAAGAATGGTCACCGACAGAAAACTCTGATTCATACAGCCGCCTCCTTATCCGAAATTCGAGCATCCCGCGAAACACTGATCACCGAGGACACCACGACGGCGGCGATAATGATACCGCCTCCCACTATGGCCAGGCCCGTGGGCTTCTCGCCGATGGCAAGGAATACCCAAAGCGGATTGAGCGCAGGTTCGATGACGGCGATGAGCGAGCTCTGAATTGCGCTGATGCGTTTGATGGCAAAGCTGAAAAAGACGGCAGCTAATCCGATCTGCACAATGCCGAGGCCGAAAATCGAGGCGATGGATTTCGCGTTCATCACAGGTGCGGGCAAAAACAATGAGATACCAAGCGCAACAACCGCGGTAAGCCCGTGGCCGAGTAGTAGCGATTCGATCGGCGAGCCCTCTTTTTGGCGCCGCATGAAGAGAATGTGGACCGCGAACGTCACTCCGGCGGCTACCGCCGCGATATCGCCCGCCAGATGCCCCAGACTCAGAGACTCCACAAAAAACAGCCCCATGCCGACCACAATCGCGACAAGAGCGCCTATCTGCTCGGGCAAGGGGCGCTCGCCGAGCATGGCGCCGGAGAGAATCATGACATACACCGGCGCGCCGTACTGAAGGAGGATCGCGTTCGCGCTGGTGGTGTTTTTGTTCGCGTAGACAAAGAGCAGCATGGTGAAGGAATACGCCACCGCCGCGATGATCTGGTCCCTGCCGAAGTTCAGCTTTGGTCTACGCACCACGGCGAGAATGAAGAGCGCTGCGATGAGACTCCTTGCACCGGCGATCGTCACCGGGGGCCAATCCACAAGCTTGATGAAAAGGCCGCTCAGGCTCCAGCAGACCGCGGTCGCCGCCATGGCCATAATGCCTTTGATATCGTGCCTCATGGTATTCTCCAGTAGTCTTCTCCAGGTTCAACGCTCGAGCTTGCGGTACACGATGCGGTGCGGCCGGTCCGCTTCGATGCCGAGGCGCTGGCGGCGCCACTCGGCGAATTCGGACCAGTTGCCATCGTACCAGACCACTTCCGAATCACCCTCGAAGGCCAGAATGTGCGTGCACACCCTGTCGAGAAACCAGCGGTCGTGGCTCACCACCATCGCCGCCCCCGCGAAATCGTCGAGGGCCTCTTCGAGCGCGCGCAGGGTGTTCACGTCGAGGTCGTTCGTCGGCTCATCGAGGAGAAGCACATTCGCGCCTTCCTTTATCATGAGCGCGAGGTTGAGCCGGTTGCGCTCGCCGCCCGAGAGGATGCCGACTTTTTTCTGCTGGTCCGCCCCGGTGAAGTTGAACCAGGCGCAGTATGCGCGGCTGTTGACCTCGGTGCGCCCGCCGAGGGAAATGAGGTCGTGGCCGTCGGAGAGCGTCTCCCAGACGGTCTTGTCCGGATCGAGGCGGGCGCGCATCTGGTCGGCATAGGCGAGTTTGACCGTGTCGCCGAGGCGGAGGGTACCCGCGTCGGGCTTCTCTTTGCCGGCGATCATGTTGAGGAGCGTGGTCTTGCCCGCGCCGTTGGGCCCTATGATGCCGACAATGGCGCCCGGCGGCACGGAAAAGCTGAGGTCTTCGAAGAGTTCGGTGTCGCCGAAGGCCTTGAAAAGCTTCTTGGCCTCGATGACGACGTCGCCGAGGCGCGGGCCGGGCGGTATGACCAGGCGCGCATCGCGAATCTTCTCCTTTGTGTCTTCGGTGAGGAGGCGCTCGTAGCGCTCGATGCGCGCTTTGCTCTTGGCGTGGCGGCCCTTCGGGCTCATGCCGATCCACTCGAGTTCGCGGGACAGAGTGCGGGCGCGCATGGATTCGCCCTTCTCTTCCTGTTGGAGGCGCTGGCGCTTCTGTTCGAGCCAGGACGAGTAGTTGCCCTTCCAGGGGATGCCCTCGCCGCGGTCGAGCTCGAGTATCCAGCCCGCCACGTTTTCGAGGAAGTAGCGATCGTGGGTGACGGCGATGACCGTCCCCGGATACGATCGGAGATATTGTTCGAGCCAGGCGATGGTCTCCGCGTCGAGGTGGTTGGTGGGCTCGTCGAGGAGCAGAATATCCGGTTTCTGGAGCAAAAGCCGGCACAGGGCGACGCGCCGGCGCTCCCCGCCGGAGAGGGTGTCGACGATTTGGTCGGCGGGCGGACAACGCAGCACATCCATGGAGAATTCGAGCTTGGCCTCGATGTCCCAGGCGTCGAGGGCGTCCATTTTCTCCTGAATCTCGGCCTGTTGTGTGGCGAGTGCGTCGAAATCCGCATCGGGCTCGCCAAACGCCTCGTTGACGCGCTCGAACTCGGCATGGAGGTCCATGATGTCCTTCACGCCTTCGGCGACCAGGTCGCGCACGGTCTTGCCGGGCTCAAGGTGCGGCTCCTGCGGCAGATAGCCGATTTTGTACCCCGGCGCGCAGGCCACCTCTCCCGAAAACTCCGTATCGAGCCCGGCCATGATCCTCAAAAGCGTCGATTTCCCCGAGCCGTTGAGGCCGATGACCCCTATCTTCGCGCCATAGAAATACGAAAGGCTGATATCTTTAAGCACCTGCTTCGTGCCGTAGCGCTTCGAGAGCTGGTACATCGAATAAATGATTTTCTTGTCGTCCGTTGTGGGCATACACACACTATAGCGGAAAAGGCCGTTTCAGGGGAGGGGGCAGCGAAGAGACAAAAGGCCGGCCGAGCGCGCCCGGCACATCCACGGGCCACGAACTATGCTATATTGTCGTTATGACACGCGAACAGACACGTCGAATTCTCGACGCGCTGCGGGCTGTACCGACCGGCAGGGTCGCCTCGTATGGGCAGATTGCGCTGATTGCAGGACATCCCCTCGGCGCGGGTGGCGCCAGGGATGTCGTGCGAGTTCTTTTCTCGATGTCGGAGAAAGAAAACCTTCCGTGGTGGAGAATCGTGAGAAAAGATGGCAGCATTGCGCTCTCTCCGGGAAACGGAGCAGAGCTCCAGCGCACTATCCTTCTCCGTGAGGGTGTCGGATTCGACGCCTCGGGCAAGGTGACGGAAGCCTGTTTCTGGGCCTTGAACAAATAAGACAAGAGAGAAGAATCAAGAGAACGGTATCCGGCGCACGGCCGACGGGGGACCGGGCGCCAGGATGAAAGCCTTTTTATCAGAGAAATTTCGTGATGATGCCGGCGAATATGACGGATCCGATCGTCACCGTCGCGTAGCCTCCCACGATCATGGGCGGCAGGATGTGATCCAGAATGGCTTTTTTCTCTTCATCATTGCTGCTCATCGATTTCGCGACTTCCTGCACGATGATGTAGTTGCCAGGGAAGCCATAGAGGCAGGTGGAGCCGATGGCGATTGCCATGCCGGCACTCACGCCGATCAGCTTTCCCACGAGCCAGCTCATGACCACGAAGCCGATTGTTCCCAGGATGAACCCCACGATGATGGGACCGGTGAAGGAAACGATGAGCTGGGGAGTTGCCTGATTCATGCTGCTCATGACGGACGCGATAAGGAGCATCATGAAAAAACCGAAGGTTCCGGTCTTTGTGAGGACATCTTCCTCAAGAAAGCCGATGTAGTAGGCAAAAAGACCGAACACAATGGCCACGACGCTCGAGTTGATCACGCCCTGTGTCCATCCGGAAACGGTTACGGCCAGCCATCCCACGATCACGACCTTGGCAAGCATCACAAAAGGACTCTGGAACTGCTTGGGGAGAGGAGGCAGCAGCTTCTTCTCAGGGGTGAGAGCCGCCTGGGCTCCGGAACTCTTGGCCGACATGATTTTATCCCAGTTCTTCTTGACGTCCCGTTTTAGAAGGTTGGAGGCGAGAGGCATGCCGATGAACCCCTGAAGCACGAGAAACAGTACGACCAATACCTGCAGTTCAGGGCGGCCGACCGCTTTCATCGCGTCCATGCCTATTATTGCGGCAACGATGCCGCCGGAAATCGGGCATGCCGAGGCGATGGCGATGGGAAGACCATAGAAGGCGGCCTGGATCGTAAGAAGTAGGACTCCGACGCCGATGAGGGCTCCGATGCCGATGAGAAGGGCCTTCCACTGCTGGCCGACTTGCTTCAGCGACATCAGCGTACCCATGTGGGTGACGATCATCGGGGTGGACCGCCGTGAGCGAAAGCAATCCCGTCTTGGTGATCAAGTCCTTGGGCAGACCGACCCAGAACCCCACCAGGAAAATCACCATGACAACGAACAGGGACGGAATGCGCGCGCGGGTCGCTGACGATATCAGTTCGCCGATGCCGAGCGAGACAACGACGATTGCGAATGCCAGAATCTGACTCATCTACTCCTCCTTTTACTACATTAAAGGCAAAGTACTTTTGAGCGCTTTGAGAAAACTTCGATGGCTCTTCGATCAATCGGCCCTATTTGTGCTCGGAAAGCCACCTCATGGCGACTCCTGCATATATTGCGGCGCCTATGCAGAGCTTGCTCTCGTCGAACTTAATTTTGGGATGGTGCTGGGGATAGAAATAGCCTTCGGCAGGAGATCCGAAGGAAAGAAAGCACAACATGCTGGGAACTTTCTCGCTTACAAACGTGAAATCTTCTGAGCCTCCACCGAGCGTGGCGATTCTGGGGTCACTTTCGTCAACGACGGGCGCAACACCGGCGAGAATTTCCTTGGCGAACGAAATTCCTCTTCCGACAAGATCGGGGTCTACGATGACACTGGGGCATTCGCTCAGGAACTTGACCTCGGCCTTGGCCCTGAAAGCAGCAGCCACATTCTGGGTGATGCAGACGAGCCGCTCCTTAATAAAAGACCTGATCTTCGCCTTCTTGGTTCGAATGGTACCTTCCATGTACGCGGTCTCTGGAAGCACATTGGGTGCGCTTCCTCCGTGCATCTGGCCGATCGTAACAATGGCCATCTCAGCGGGAGTGGCTTCCCGCGCATTGATCGCCTGTATGGCCAGATGAATGTGCACCATCACATTCAGCGGATCGACACCATTCCGGGCTGAAACATCAGTTTTACCTGGCCCTCGATCTCGTCCTCGTGGGCTTTGAGAATCTGAGCAGCTCCCAGAAGCATGGCCGTGTGGGTATCGTGGCCGCACGTGTGCATCGCATTCGTCTCCGATTTGAATTCTAGATCCGATTCTTCCTTGATGGGCAGGGCATCCATGTCCGCCCTGAGAAGAAAGGTCTTGCCGGACTTTTTCTCCCCCACCAGGGCGACAATGCCGGAAGGACATATTTCCTTGGGCTCATAGCCCATTTTTACGAGCTGCTCCATGACATACGTTTTCGTTACGGGCAGGTCCATACCCAGCTCGGCGTGTCGATGCAGGTACCTACGATGGTGCACAAGTATCTCCTGAATCGAAGAAGCTTCTTGCATGATTGGATCCATATTGCCCTCCATTCAAAAAAATATTTTGAAATCCCGAATCGAATACAAGTATATTTCTGTCAGAAACTTGTTATCAAGGATAAATCTGTATTTTTATTCATAAATGTGTGAATAAACGGCTATAAACCAGAAAGTGGGCCATATAAAATTGCATAATGACTTGAATCTTAGATTTCAGGAGATTCGGGTTATTATCAGAATTTGCATAAGTATTGAACGGAGGTGTAAAACAGATTTTTAGACGCCGAACTCGGGCCTTAGGTCCAGTTCCTCAGATGCGGCGCCTCGATTTCCTTGAAGTA
>DIXD01000038.1 GCA_002435985.1 Spirochaetaceae bacterium UBA6089 | reverse complement strand
GGAAATGCGCGCGCCTAATTCCTGAAGCGCAAGGATATGAGTGTCGATACGCCTACGGCCTATGGTGTCGCCTCCGGGAGGAGGGAGAATCGCCTTGCCGAAGCGCGCGGTCAGAGGCCCGGCAAAAAGAATCGAGGCGCGCACCTTTTTCGCAAGCTCTTCGGGCACCTCGTAATTCGAGATGTTCCGCGAATCGATGCGCCAGGTGTGCGCGTCGATCTGCTCCACGACCCCGCCGAGATTCCTCAGCACGTCGAACATCACGAGGACGTCTTCGATTTCGGGGATATTCCGAAGTGTGATCGGTTCTTCGGTCAGCACTGACGCGGCGATACAGGGAAGTGCGGCGTTTTTGTTGCCGGAAAGCACGAGACTTCCCTTGATGGGATAGCCGCCTTCGATGATATATTTGTCCATAGCTGTACTGTATGCGTAGCTGCAAAGTAGGTCAAGCAAGATCAATTCAGGGGGCCTTACATGTTCCGGACGAAAGACCGATTTACCATGCCCATGCCCGACGATTTCCACGCCCATCTCCGTCAGGGCGAAGGGCTTTCGGCGTATGTGCGGGGCCATGCAGGCCAATTTGGCCGTGTGCTCCTCATGCCCAATACACTGCCGCCTGTCTCCAGCGTTCCGCAGCTCGAGGCCTACCGGGCTGAGATCGAGCGGGCTCTCGAGGCACTTCCCGACAACGAACGTTTCGAGCCACTCTTCAGCTTTAAGATTCTTCCCGGAATGAGGGGGACGGAGGTAGAAGCTTTAGCCCGCGCAGGCACCGTGGCCGGCAAGTATTATCCTTCGGGCGCGACGACCAATGCCGCCGACGGTCCCCATTCATTCGACGAAGTGGAAGAGGTCCTAGATGCGATGGAGGCGCAGGGGCTTGTGCTCTGCATCCATGGCGAGGCTCCCGAGGCTCCGGTCCTCGAGCGCGAGCGCGCCTTTCTGCCCGGCGTAGAACGACTGCTCATACGACACCCGAAGCTGCGCATAGTGCTGGAGCACCTGTCCGACGCTCGGAGTGTACAGTTTGTCGCAGATGGCCCCGAAAACCTTGCCGCCACAATCACCGCGCACCACCTTCTGTTCACTATCGACGACATGATCGGCAATTCGATGAATCCACACCTGTACTGCAAGCCCGTACTCAAGTTCGCCCGCGACAGGGATGCGCTGCGCGACGCAGTGCTATCGGGTTCGAAAAAATTCTTTTTCGGCAGCGACTCTGCGCCGCACCCATGCGAGAAAAAAGAATGCGGCGCTTCGGCATCGGGCGTCTACTCGTCGCCGAGTGCCCTGCCCGCGCTTGTAGGCCTCTTCGATTCGCTTGGGGGTCTCGATGCGCTCATCCCTTTCATGACGGAACACGGGGCGGCATTCTACGGCCTGCCGCACGCCTCGCGTACCCTCACGCTGGAGCGCAGCCCCTGGGAAGTACCGAAACGTATCGCTGGAGTGGTGCCCATGTGCGCAGGGCAGACGCTCGAGTGGCGCGTGGCGTGCGACTAAGCGCTGCGGTGCGTTCTGTTCTCTACTCAGAGCCGCACAATTCTCGAATGCGTGAGCACCTCGGCCCCAGTCTCCGTAATGAGCACATCATTTTCGAGGCGCACTCCGCCCAACTCGGGATGATAGAGCCCCGGCTCGATGGTCACGATATGCCCGGGCTGCAGCAGGGCATCAGGAGACGCGCGCATGCTGAGCATCGGCGCTTCGTGCGCGTCGAGTCCAATACCGTGCCCGAGCGAATGCGGCATAGACCAACCGGCCTTTTTAAACATATCGTCGACGAGTGTCGCCACCTTCAGGAGAGGCACCCCCGGCCCGCAGGCTTCAGTCGCGATGCGGTGCGCTTCCTCGACGAGATCGATCATCGTCTTCTGTTTCTGAGTAAGTGAAACACCCACAAAACTCATCGTGACATCGCTCGTGTAGCCCTCGAAGCGCACACCGAAATCCAGAATCGAGAGCTCTCCGTTGGCAAAAGGCCCACTTGTAAACGATGGAAAGGCATGGATTCCGAAAGACCGCGCAGACCCTGCAGCGAGCGTCTCGAAGCCCATTCCCTCGGCGCCCATTTTACGGGCTTCGCGCTCCAGAAAAAGTGCCACATCGAGCTCGGTCGGAAGCATCCCCGCGGATACTTCCTTTTCAACCATATCCATGAGCTGATCGGTATATGAAGCAATGCGCCTGTACAGCTCGATCTCATCGACATCCTTCCTGGCACGCATCTCCCTGATGAACGAGTCGACACCGCTCCTCTCGCAGACGAGGTCGAACGCCTCGAGGGCCTGTACCAGATCGATATAGTCAGGATAGGGCGTGGAGGCAGGTATTGCGACCTTTGACCCCTGAGGGACGTTCAGAAGTTCCAGCGCAGCGCGGAGCGCGCCGCTCGCCTGACGCCCAAAATCGGTGTAGGGAAGAATATGATCCGCATCGCCTAAAAGATTCGCCATGTTGATATCCCAGGCGATGAGCACTGATGCACCTTTTGCATCCACCACCAGCATCGCATCCGAAGGCTGTCCGCATAGATACCGGAGCGAAGAATCGCGCCCGTGTTCAAAATCGGAAATCATGACTGCGGCGAGCCCTCGCCGGCCAAGCTCTACCGCCAGCGCGGCGCGTCTGCGTGAATATTTCGTATCGGCATTGTTCATACGTACTCCTTGTGAATCCGAATCAAAAATGAACAAGAAATTATCGCGCAGGCGCCGGGGAGCTGTCCAGAGCGAAAAAGAAATCCTTGAAACTGCCAATTCACTGCCAATTCGTTTAATAAGAATACAGCACTATTTTCCGAATGCATCGCTCCCTTTACGGCGCGGTATTCGTCCGGATTTTCGGGGTCTGAGCAACGATTATCGGTGTACCCTCTCCACGTCATCCAGCGCCAGCTTGAGCGCCGCGATACCCTCGTCGATGTCTGCCATGGTGATGACGAGCGGAGGAAGGAGCCTTACCGTATCGTCGCCCGCGGTCAGCACGAGCAGCCCATGCGCCCGCGCCGCATCGACAACCTCGTGTGGGTCTACTTTGACGCCGATGCCGACCATGAGGCCCATGCCGCGCACATCCTTTACGAGGGGATGCCTGAGCTCCGCGATCTGCGACATGAGGTGACGGCCTTTGCGGTCGACCTCGTCAAGGAAACCCGGAGAGGCAAGTTCGGAAAGCACCACCAGCGCCGCTGTGGCTGCCAGAGGGCCTCCTCCGAAGGTTGTCCCGTGGTCCCCCGGCTGAAATACATCTGCCGCCTTGCCCCTGGCGAGCACCGCGCCGATGGGTACGCCGCCTGCAAGACCCTTTGCCACGGCCACCACGTCCGGTCGCAGCCCCAGCCTCTCACAGGCCAGGATCGCGCCGCTTCGGCCGATCCCCGTCTGCACCTCATCTGCACAGAAGAGGATGTCCCGCTCACGGCACAGCTTCTCCGCTGCATGAAGGTACTCGCGCGATATCATCCGCACACCGCCCTCGCCCTGGATCGGTTCGAACACGAACGCGCACACATTCGGCTCGAGTAGGGCGTCGAGCGCGCTGATATCCTCAGGGTCGGCGTAGACAAAGCCCGGCGTAAAGGGACCGAAGAACCTGTGAAACTTGTCCTGGCCCGTCGCCGTGACCGTGGTGATCGTCCTGCCGTGGAATGATTGTTTCAGCGTCACGATGACGTTCTTGTCCGGGTTCTTCGACGAACCGTACTTGCGCGCCAGCTTGAATATGCCCTCGTTTGCCTCGGCGCCGGAATTGCAGAAGAACACACTATCGAATCCGGTCATCTCCGTCAGCCTATACGCAAGCTCCACCGCAGGCTCCGTTATAAAGTAGTTGGACACATGTATGAGCTTCGCTGCCTGTGCCGCAATCGCCGCCACGAGCTTCGGGTGCCCGTGCCCCAGCGAATTCACGCCGATCCCCGCAGTAAAATCGATATATTCAGCCCCGTCCCTCGCAAAAAGCCGCGCGCCCGCCCCATGGTCCAGCACAAGGCCGGTCCGCGCATAGGTGTTCATGAATCGTTCTTTCATCGTATCATCGTCCCCATTCCGGTATCAGTAAATAATTCGACTAAAAGCGAATGCGGAGAACGCCCATCGACGATGTGCGCCGCACTCACGCCCTGGGCGATCGCCTGCAGGCATCCTTCGACCTTAGGGATCATGCCCGCCTTTATGACACCCTTCTTCATGAGTGTCTTGGCCATCTGCACATCCATCTCACGAATGAGCGTTCCGAGGTCCGTCTTATCCTCCATGACGCCGGGCACATCCGTCAGCAGAATGAGCTTTTCGGCCTTGAGCGCAATGGCGAGCGAGCCTGCCGCGGTATCGGCGTTCACGTTGTAGAATCCGCCTTCTTCGTCTCCCCTGAGCGCGATGCTCGCTACCACGGGGATAATGCCGTTGTCCAAGAGCGTACGGATCACTTCGGTGTTGATGGTCTGGATGTCGCCGACGAGCCCAAGATCCTGCCCATTTTTGTGCAAGCGTTTTCCTAGAAAAAGTCCACCGTCGCTGCCGCAGATTCCCACCGCCTTTCCCCCAGCCCTCGAGAACAGCTCGACGAGGTCCTTGTTCACCTTGCCGGCGAGCACCATCTGCACGATTTCCATCGTCTCGTCGTCGGTATAGCGCAGGCCTTCGACAAATATGGCCTCCTTGTTGAGTTTTCTGAGCATGCGGTCGATTTCCGGGCCGCCGCCGTGCACGAGCACCGGCTTCATCCCGACTTGCTGCATAAGGATGAGGTCCTGAATGACAGACTGGCGCACGCCTTCGTTGATCATGGCCGCGCCGCCGTATTTGATGACGATGATCTTGCCGCTGAATTTGCGCAGGTATGGCAGGGCTTCTATCAGTACGTCCGCATTGAACTGTTCATCCATAATTCACGCCTCCTATGTCCGATAATCGCCGTTTATCCGCACATATTCGTATGAGAGGTCGCAGCCCCACGCCGTGACCTCCGCATTGCCCGCATGCAGGTCCACGATGATCTCCACTTCCTGATTGTTGAGAATCTTCTTCGCCTTCTCCTCGTTGAACGGAAGGGGCGAACCAGCCTTGCACACTTCGATGTACCCCCGGGGGCTCTCGAAGGCGATATCGACCTTGTCCGGATCGAAGTCCTGCCTTGTATAGCCCATGGCGCAGAGAATGCGGCCCCAGTTCGCGTCGGCGCCGAACATTGCCGTCTTGACAAGGCTCGAGGTGATGATGCCCTTTGCCAACGACTCTGCCTGTTCTTCCGACACCGCACCGTTCACCGTACACTCGATGAGCCGCGTCGCCCCTTCTCCGTCACGCGCGATCATTTTGGCGAGTTCCACGCAGACGAATTCCAGCGCGTCGCGGAATTCGTCGTAATTGCTGCCTTCCGCATCGATGGGTGGATTGCCTGCCATACCGTTTGCGAGCACGGAGACCATGTCGTTTGTGCTGGTGTCCCCATCCACGCTGACGCGGTTGAAACTCACACGCACCACTTCTTTGAGAGCCTTCTGGAGCATCGGAGAAGAAATCGCGCAGTCAGTCGTAATAAAAGCAAGCATGGTGGCCATATTGGGGTGAATCATACCGGAACCCTTCGCAATAGCGCCGATGGTCACCGGTACCCCACCGATCTCTTCCGTCACGGCGATCTCTTTTTTCATTGTATCGGTAGTCATGATGGCCTCGCGGGCATCGATCGAGCCGCCCCTGGAGAGCGCCTTCACCAACTCGGGCATACCCGCCTCGATGACGGAGACATCGAACTGCTGCCCTATGACGCCCGTAGAAGCCACGATCACATCCTCTGCCTTGACCGGCATGTACTGTGCCACAAGTTCTGCCATGCGGCGAGC
>DIXD01000084.1 GCA_002435985.1 Spirochaetaceae bacterium UBA6089 | reverse complement strand
CTGCTCATAAGCTTTGTGTCGCTCAAGGCGAAGCAGCGCGAGGATACGGTGATCAACGCGCTGTGGGCTATAGGCATGAGCCTTGGTATCGTGTTCATGGCGAAGACGCCGGGCTATGTGGATCCGATGAGCTATCTCTTCGGCAATATTCTGCTCGTGACGAGCCAGGATTTGTTTTTGCTCGCAGCCCTCGACATCGTCGTGCTTCTGCTTGTGGCGCGCTATTACCGGCATATTGAGGCCGCTTCTTTCGACGAGGAATTCGCCGCGACAAAGGGAGTCCCTGTGACGACGGTCTACCTTGTCCTGCTCCTCGTCATCGCCATTGCGATCGTGCTGCTGCAGACCTTCGTCGGCATTGTGATGGTCATTGCCATGCTCACGCTGCCGGCGGGCACTGCAGGCTACTTCTCGCGTAATCTGGCGGGCATGATGGTCAACGCGACACTTCTTTCCCTTGTTTTTTCGGTGGGGGGGCTGGTGGTCTCGTGGCACTTCGATCTGCCCGCAGGCGCGGTGATCGTGCTCTTGTCGGGCGCCGTGTTCATTGCGTTTTCTGCGGGGAAGATGCTCGCGGGACGCCGTGTGAAATCATGAGAAGAGAGGTGAACCATGACCAAGGCGCGGACTCATGTGCTGGAGGCTATCGCGCAGGCGAAGGAACCTATCTCGGCTCGTCAGCTCTGCGAAACATTTCAGAGGGAATTCGATCCCGCCACGATTTACAGGGCACTGCACTATCTTGAAGAGAAAGGTCACCTGGACTCGTTCATTCTGCACTGCAGCGAACACGGGACTGAGCGCTACTTCGTACTGCATATGACGGAGCATCGGCACTGGTTCCACTGCGAGCACTGCCACCGTTTTACGGACCTCGGTCTCTGTCGTTTCGATGAGCTCGTCACGAGAATGAGCGCGGAGAAGGGGCTCACCGTCACTTCCCATACTTTTTATGCGACCGGCATCTGCGCGGCGTGCCGCGCGCAGATGCCGCGATGAGAGGGTTCGATTCATTCGGAGATTTCACGCACGACCTCTACAATTCTGTTTTCCATTGCTGTAGGATTTGAAGAACGAAAGGAGGAGACGCGTGGTCAAATTCCTCAAACAACCCATGATGCGCAAGGTGCTCATCGCGCTTGCGCCGATATATCTATTCTCGCTCTGGATGTACGGCCTCCGCGTGATCGCCGCGGCCGTGGTGGTGTTCGTCTGCGGCATCGTCACTGAATGGCTGTTCGAACGAAAGCGGCAGGGGAAGGTGAGCGAGGCGGTGCTCGTGACCTGCGCGCTGTACGCGCTGGCCTGGCCGCCCAAGACGCCGCTCTGGATTCTGGCGGTCGGCATCGTCTTTGCGGTGGCAATGGCCAAGGGCGTCTACGGCGGATTCGGACGCAACATTTTCAATCCGGCCATTGCGGGGCGCACCTTTGTCTACATCAGCTTCGCCGTGGTGCTCAGTCGCGCGTATACAAGCTTCGGGAATTTCAGCATAGACGCGGTCGATGTGCTCGCCTCCGCCACGCCGCTCGCGCAGATGAGGACCCACACCGCGGTTCCACTCTCTGACTTGATATTCGGTCTACACCCTGGAGCCATGGGCGAGAGCATGGTGTTGCTCATCGTGCTCGCCGCAGTCTACCTCATCCTGACCAAGACCGCGAGCTGGCGGATCATCCTCGCAACACTGCTTGGCGGCGCGGTGACAAATCTCATCATCCTCGCGACGGGTGCACAGAAGGCCCTGCCGATGGAAAGCCTGCTGGCAGGCTCCTTTCTCTACATGTCCGTGTTCATGGCGACGGATCCTGTCTCGGCGCCGAAGCGGCAGCCCTCGCACTACATCTATGGCGCGCTCATCGGTGCGACCGCGGTGATCATCCGTACGTTCTCCGCTTTCCCGGAGGGCACGAGCTTTGCGATTCTGTTCGGGAACACCTTTGCGAACCTCATCGACATCGCGGTCGATTCCTTCAAAAAGAAGGCGCCGGCTCCCACCCAAAAGCCTGTCGGGCCCGATGCACCCAAACCGCCTGTCCAGCCTGCCGCGTCGCAGCCACAAGGAGGCCCGCGATGAAGCTGAACAGAAATTCGATTACCTACGCGGCCGTATTCACCTTTGTGGTCTGTATTCTCTTTGTGGTGATTCTCGCGATCGCCAATCAGGTGACGCTCTCCAGAGTGGAAGCCAACAAGAAACTCGAATCGCAGCTGGCAGTCCTCAAGGCCTTCGGCCTTGCAGATGCTTCGACGCCTGCGGGCGAGATCGATTCGAAGTACCGCCAATTCATCACCGAAAAGGCTGTCGATCAAGCGACTGCATATTTCGCCACCATCGATGGCCAGCCTTTCGTGGCGATCAAACTCACCATGCCTGGCCTATGGGGGCCAATCACCGCGGTGCTTGCAACCGATCCCAAGGGCACGGTGGTGAGGGGCTTTGAGATCGTCGACCAGCAGGAGACACCGGGCCTCGGCGGTCGCATCTCCGAACCGTGGTTTTCTGCCCAGTTCAAGGGAAAGCAGACGCTTCCAGACGGGACAATCGCGTTCGTGCAGGGCTCCGGAAAAGGTAATTTCGACCCGGCGAACGGCACTGTCGATGCCATCACCGGTGCGAGCCGGACCAGCGATTTCGTGAGCGCCCTCGTCAACAGGGAATTAGCGCTTGCCCGCCAGATAGGAGGAACGCTGTGAGCGATACCGAACAAAGAAAGACCCCCGCAAAGGTGAGCCCCGCCGGCAAGGTGATGCGGGATGGCCTATGGTACAACAATCCGATTTTCGTGCAGGTGCTGGGCATCTGTTCTACGCTCGCCGTCACGAATAATCTTCGCAATACCCTCATCATGGTGCTCGGCGTGACTTTCGCCACCTCGATGGGAAGTATGACACTGAGCGCACTGCGCGAGCTCATACCGCGCAAAGTGCGTATGATCGTGCAGGTTCTGGTGCTGTCGTTCTACGTCATCATCATCGATATCGTGCTGAGGGCGTATCAACCGGCGATTTCAAAACAGCTCGGGCCCTATGTCGGCCTCATTATCACCAACTGTATTCTGATGGGGCGCGCCGAGGCCTTCGCCGCCTCGAATCCTCCGGGACTCGCGTTCTTGGACGGGCTCGCGAATGGACTCGGCTATGGTTGGGTGTTGCTCGTCATCGCCGTGATCCGTGAATTCCTAGGCTTCGGAAGTCTCTTCGGGTTCAAGATCGTCGGCAACTGGTTCACGCCTTGGACCATCATGGTGATGGCCCCGAGCGCGTTTTTCTTGCTCGCGATCGCGCTGTGGATCGCGAACAACTATAAGGCGAAGGCGGAGGCAGCCAAGAAAGTCGCCCCTGCTCCGCAGAAAGGCTGAGGAAGGAGGTAAGTCATGATCGATGCACCGAATGTCGGCCTGTTGTCTCTCTTTTTGGCGAGTATCCTGACGAGCAATATCCTCCTCGCAAATTTCCTCGGTACCTGCTCGTTCATTTCGATTTCGAAGGACTTCAAGAGCTCGATGGGGCTAGGTGTCGCGGTGACCCTCGTCATCGGCATCACGGCGGCGGTCTGCTGGGTGGTGCTGTATTACATCATCGAGCCGCTCGGGATCGAGTACCTGTCGTTCATCATCTTCATCATCGTGATTGCGGGCGTCGTGCAGATGCTCGAGATGATCATCGACCGCTTTTCGCCGGCCCTGTATATGGCCCTCGGCATCTTCCTGCCGCTTATCACGGTCAACTGTGCAGTGCTCGGCGTGATTCTCTTCATGCAGATCCGCAAGTACAATTTCCCGCAGGCGGTGGTGTTCGGCTTCGGCTCGGGGGCGGGCTGGTGGCTGGCCATCATGCTTTTGGCCTCGATCCGCAGAAAGCTCGACGCAAACAATGCGGTGCCGGCGGGCCTCAAGGGCACAGGCATCACCCTTATCACCATCGGCTTCATGGCCATGGCCTTTGTCGGATTTTCCGGCATGATCTCGGTGCAGTGAGGAGGCGGCGATGAATCCAATTCTTGTCGGTCCTCTGACGGTCGCCGGGATATCCACGGTGCTCGCGCTCATCATCGCGGTGCTCGACAAACTGCTCAACAACTACGGGGAAGTCGAGATATCCATCAACGGCGGGGAGAAGAAACTCAAGGTGAAAGGTGGTTCGCCCCTGCTCGGCACGCTCGCGGCGGAGAATATCTTTGTGCCTTCGGCGTGTGGCGGGCGAGGGACCTGCGGAGCCTGCAAATGCAAGATCGTCTCCGATGTCGGGCCGCATCTTCCCACGGAGACGCCTTTCATGTCTCAGAAAGAGATCGAGAGCAACATCCACCTTGCCTGTCAGGTCAAGGTGCGCAAAAGTCTCGAAATCGAACTGCCGCGCGAGCTTTTCAGCATAAAGAAATATAAATCCCACGTCGAGAAGATCCGCAATGTCACGCACGACATCAAAGAAGTGCTCTTCTCGCTGGACGAGGGGGAAATTGAATTCGTTTCAGGTCAGTATGTGCAGATCGTCATTCCTCCCTACGGAGAAATCAAAGACAGCGTGCAGCGCGCCTACTCGATGTCGTCGGTGCCTTCCGATAGAACGCATGTCGAGCTTCTTATCCGACTTGTGCCCGGTGGCATTGCCACGACCTATGTCCACAAATTCCTGAAAGAGGGCGACGCACTTGAGCTCGTGGGGCCTTTCGGCGAATTCCGCGTCCACGATACACCCGCGGCGATGATCTGCGTCGCGGGTGGCTCCGGCATGGCGCCGTTCAAGAGCATCTTCTACAACCTTTACGAGACGAACGCGTTCCCAGAGAAGGAGATATGGTATTTCTTCGGCGCTCGCACGAGCAAGGACATGTTCTATCTCGATGAGCTGCGCGAGCTTCAAGAGAAGTGGCCGCGTTTCCACTTTGTCGCCGCGCTCTCCGAGCCGAGCCCGGAGGAGCACTGGCAAGGCGATACGGGCCTCATCACCGATGTTCTCGACCGCTATCTCCAGACGAAAGTGCCGAAGAACGACAAGGGCTGGGAAGGCTACCTCTGCGGTTCCCCGGGCATGATCAACGCTTGCATCAATGTGATGAAGAAAAACGGCATCACCGAGGATAAGATTTACTATGACAAATTCGCCTGATCCACTAATCCAAGGAGGAATGGATGAAAACATCGCCGGCCGATAAACAGGCATTTCAGAGAATGGCGCCCGGTGTCATCACCGCCGCTGGATTTTTGGGCGATGATACCCGGAGCCCCGAACGTATTATCGAGGAGGACGGGATTTTCTTCGATGAGCTCGGGCTCGATTTCGACATGGTCGCGGACAGGCTGGAGGAGCTGCAGCGCAAGGGCGAGGCGGGATTGGGCGAGCCGATCACGGTCGGCAAGCTCCTCGTGCAGTCCGGCGATGCACGTGGCATGCTGCCATGCCCCTGGGGCGACGGGTTTTTCCACAAGAATGCCGTTTCGGTGCGCCCTGTCGATGTGCCTCTGGACTCTTGCGTCGAGGGCGAGGACATGCTGATCTACAGCGAACTTTCGGTGCATTTGCTGAGGGTGCACCATTTCTGCCAGGGACGGGGCTCGCCGTTCAGGCTCGAGCCTTCGCTGATCAAGCGGCTGCTGTTCTAGGATACTGAAGCGCGGTGGCCTGAGCCCTCGGACGGGTCTCGAAACAATGCTCCTCTTTGAAGTATGATAGGCGCATTCGAGAGCAATTCTCGAAAAGCCCCAAGGAGCATCCCGATGGAAAAAAGAACGAAAATCGTCGCGACCACCGGCCCCGCGTGCGGAGATCTCGCGACAATCAGAGAGCTCATACGCGAAGGTGTCGATGTCTTCAGACTCAATTTCTCTCACAAAACCTACGACGAAGCCAACAATGAAGTAACGATGATCCGTGAAGCGCGCAAAGCGCTCGACAAGCCTGTGGCGATCATGGCGGACATCAAAGGCCCGGCGGTGCGCCTCTATGGATACACCGAACCGCTCGCGATACAGCCGGGTGCGGAACTCACCATCGAGAGCACCGAAGCCGTCGGCATCGAGAAACTCGCCGCAAAGAAACCCATGCAGGTCTACACCAATCTGCCGGACATCGACCGCATCTGCGCAGTTGGGCAAAAGGTCATTCTGATGGACGGATATTTTACGGGAAAAGTCGTACGAAAAGTGCCCAAAGGCATTGTGATGGCCTTGGAGAACGAAGGAAACTTAAGGCCGAAGGCGCACCTCACGTTGCCGGGTGTCGATTATCCCATTCCCTTCCTCTCGGAGAAGGACATCTCCGATATCAACTGGGCGGTCGAGCAGGACATCGATTATATCGCGCTCTCTTTTGTCCGTTGCGAGACCGATGTGGAGGAGGTCAAGCGCCTTGTTCAGCGAACCGCGCTCGCACAGGGCAAGAATACCCTCATCAAGCTGATCGCCAAAATCGAATCCGCGCGGGGGCTCGAAAATATCGACGAGATTATACGAACAGCCGACGGCATCATGGTGGCACGGGGCGACATGGGCGTGGAGATGTCCATCGAGAATGTCCCCATAGCGCAGAAACAGATTATCCGCAAATGCTATCTGGCCGCGAAGCCAGTGATTACGGCGACGCAGATGATGGAGTCGATGATGGAAAACCCCATGCCGACCCGCGCCGAGGTGTCCGATGTCGCCAATGCCTGCTTCGATTCCACGAGCGCGGTCATGCTCTCCGGCGAGACCGCGATCGGCAAGTATCCCGTGCAGGTCGTCCGCATGATGCGCACCGTCATCGAGGCCGTCGAGAAAGAATTCGATTATCTCGATTTCCACCATGATGTGCCGCCCGAAGTCCAGAATGGCGATGTCCCCGCCATCATGTCGTACAATGCAGTTTCCGTCGCCTACCGCTGCGACGCCAAGGCGCTCATCGTGCTCACTGAGACCGGGCATGCGGCGAGGCTCCTGTCGCGCCTTCGGCCACGCATGCCCATCTACGCCTTTTTGACGAACGAGCGCCTGTATCACCAGATGGCCATCAATTGGGGGGTTCTGCCGTTTATCCACTCGGGAAAGGGAACGCGCCTCGACGCCGTGGTCAGCGAAGCGATATCGATCTGCAAACACAAGGCGCTCTTAAAGAAAGGCGACCGTGTCGTCATCGTCGCAGGGCTGCCCCTTGCGCGCCAAGGGACGACCAACATGATCCGGGTGGAGACGATTGAGTGACAGAGCCCGCGCGAGAGGTCGCTGCCGGCGTTGCAACCTCGACCCTCGATGTGTCGAGCGTCGCGCCTTGTCTCTCCGTGCTCTCGAAACTGAAAGAGAAGGACCTTGCGGCGCAAAAACTCATGATTCTTGAGGGGCGCATCGCTATCGAAAAGGCGCTCGACGCAGGTATATTGCCGCGTTTTCTCGTGTGCACCGAGGCCGAGGAGGAATACTGGCGAAGTCGGTCCGCAGCCTTCCCCGTGCGCGCCATGAGCCACGAGGCCCTCTGCGCCCTCGTCGACTTCAAATTCCACCGCGGTGCGATCGCGGTCGCGGACATGCCGAAACTTGTGCCGTTTGAAGGCGCAGTCACGGCGCCCCGCGAAGTCTTTCTCTGCCTCTGGGATGTCACCGATCCATCAAACCTCGGCGCGCTCCTCCGGACAGCTGCCGGCCTCGGCGTCGCCGGCGCCCTTTTGGGTCCTGGCTGCGCCAACCCCTATTACCGAAAGGCCATCCGCGCATCCATGGGCAACGTCTTCAACATACCGCTCTGGAGCGCGGACCTCGACACCCTCCAATCCTTCAATCGAAACGGTGCGCGGATCGTGGCTGCCTCGCTCACTGAAAAGGCGCTGACCATTGCAGAACTGAGTCTCAGCCCCTGGAACAAGCAGGGTGGCCTGCTCGTTCTCATCCTCGGCAACGAAGGCTATGGCCTGCCGACCGAGGTTCTTAACCTTTGTACCGACGAAGTCCGCATCCCCATGGCGCGCGGCGTCGATTCGCTCAACGTGGCGGTGGCCGGCGGGATTCTGATGTATGAATTGTTACAGCGCCGTCAGTGGCTTGACCTCGGTCTAAAGGCGTGTTGTAAAAGAGATTTGTAAGGAAAACGAAATGCATCTGACTAATCTGGACTATTATAGACATACGCATGTGTTCTACGAGATCAGGGATTCGGACATGCGGAGAGTGCTGTTTGTTGTGCTGTTCACGTTCTTCATGATGATCGCTGAAATTGTTTTCGGTGTGCTGTTCAACTCGATGGCGCTTTTGGCCGACGGCTGGCACATGGCAACCCACGCCAGCGCGCTGGGGATCACACTGTTCACCTTCTATATGGTAAAGAGGCTGAAGAACGACGAGAGCTACTCCTTCGGCACATGGAAGATCGAGATACTCGGCGCGTATACCAGTGCCATACTGCTGGCGATGGTAGGGATCGGTGTGGTCTATTCGTCTATCGAGCGGATTCTCCATCCTGCGGCAATTCAATACGACCATGCGCTGATCGTCAGTTTCATCGGCCTCGCCGTAAACGTGATCTGTGCCATTGTGCTGAACTCAGGCGGACATTCGCACGAACATCCCCAGCCCCATCCTCATCCCCATCACGACCATGAGCACGAGCATCACGGCGCGCACGAGCATGGGTTGGGGGTCAAGTCCGCTTATCTGCACGTGCTCGCGGATGCACTGACATCCGTATTCGCGATTGTCGCGCTTTTCGGCGCGAAGCTGTTCAACCTCGACTTTCTCGACCCGGCGATGGGTATCATCAGTTCGGTCTTGATATTCAGGTGGTCGATCGATCTGCTCCGCGAGTCGTCGTCCATCCTGCTCGACAGGAGCACCGACGAGGAACTCCCGCGGGAGATCAGAGCGATTATCGAGGGCGACGGCGATACGAAGATTTCCGACCTGCACCTATGGAGGGTCGGTCAGGACAGGTACGCCTGTATTATTTCGTTGGTGACAAACATGCCGAAGAAGCCGCAGCAGTACAAGAAGATGCTCGAACCGGTGCATGAGCTCGTCCACATCAGCCTCGAAGTCGTACAGTGCGAGACGAATTGTGCGGTGCCGTCTGCCGCCGGTGATTAGATCTGTTTTCACTAGCTGCGCGCTTCGAGAGAGCTGTTCATCCGCAGATGTAAGCTCTCCAGTCGATCGATCATGACATACCGTGGTTCCACGATCACACTAAGTGCCGATTTTTGGTCCCTCTCAATGATCAGGAATAATGCGTGCGTTCACGTCTTCCGGCCGATATCATCAATAAGCCGCTCCGCGATGACAGATTGTGATATTCCAGTGAAGGATCACAGGAGGCTTAATGCATCGCTATGATGGCACGCAATGGCTTAACAACGGCATGCTGCGGCTGGCATTTCGCGCCGCCGGTTATGCTGAACGTTCGTCGAGCCCTTTGGGCGTATATTCAAGAAATGCTCACTTCTACGCTTCTATTATCTAGAATTCATTGTTGGCTTCTACTCTATGGAAAATTTTGAAACCCCTTCCATACTGAATAAAAAAACCACTTTCGTGCTCCATTCGAGATTCTCGAATTTAACGATATCGACGCAGAAATATTAAGTAAAATTCGAGTTGATTTAAAAGAGTAAAGCAAAATCATTGGCCCTACGATATGCTCATAGCCAGACAGGTGCTCTCGCGCAATCTCATCCTCGTCACGAACAATGTCGATGAGTTTAAAAGAATCCAATCGTTAAACATAGAAGATTGGATAGAATGAGCCATTGTATCCTTTTTTTCTAAATGTCATAGTTGGTGATAATTTTTCGGTTTCTTGTCCATAGCCTGACGTTGTCGGGCAAAGAAACCGTGGCTCATTATAGTTGTCGAAGAGCCCTCTCCCACAGGCACTGAAATACGCTATAATAGCTCCATGAACCGCAAAACAACCTATATTCTCGCCCTGGATCAGGGCACGACGACGTCCCGGGCCATTCTGTTCAACCATGACGGCATCATCATCGGCGTAAAACAGATTCCGTTCCGGCAGATTTTTCCCAAGCCGGGCTGGGTCGAGCACGATGCCGAGGAGATCTGGCAGACCCAACTCGATGCTGCTCGCGGTGCCATCGATGCGGCGCAGATCGAGCCCAGGCAAATCGCGGCGATCGGCATCACAAATCAGCGAGAGACTGTGGTCGTGTGGGAGCGCGCGACCGGAAAGCCCGTGTACAATGCGATTGTCTGGCAATGCCGCCGCTCGAGCGGCATCTGCGACGAACTGAGGGCGCGCGGCGTCGAAACGCATATCCGCGAAAAGACGGGTCTTGTGCTCGATCCTTATTTTTCCGGAACCAAACTCACGTGGCTCTTCCGCGAACATCCCGAACTGAAGGCCCGCGCCGAACGGGGCGAGCTCATGTTCGGCACCATCGATTCGTGGCTCATCTATAAACTGACCGGCGCGCACGCGACCGACCCCTCCAATGCGAGCAGAACCATGTTCTTCAATATTCATGAGCGCCGCTGGGACGATGAGCTTTTACGCCTGCTCGAAGTGCCGGCTTGTATACTTCCGGAAGTCAAGCCTTCCTCCGGCTTTTTCGGCACGGCGAGAGGCGAACTCTTCGGCGC
>DIXD01000081.1 GCA_002435985.1 Spirochaetaceae bacterium UBA6089 | reverse complement strand
CAGGACGCGGACGATCCTATATGCTTAGCGCCAAGGTCTACAAAAAAACCGGTCAGAAGGCTGCCTATGTCCGGCAGGCTGGTTTCGACCCAATCCAGCAAGAACAGATGGTACTCAACTATATCGACAAACATGGAAGCATAAAACGGGCGGATGTTATGGACTTATGCCATATCACCCAGGATCAGGCGTATAAACTTCTTTCGCGCCTGAAGAAGCGAGACGAGATTGTTCAAATCGGAGAACGGAAGGGGGCTGTTTATAAGCGTACGCAATAATATATGCGCCTGTCGTATATATATACGCCATTTTATGCGCCGGCGTATAAAAGCGTGTAGAGCAAGACCCATTTCCACGGTTTTCGTGTATTCAGTGGGAAAAGTATTCGTTGTTCAAAAGGATTATGAAGATGATAGAATCAGATTTGTTTGGTGAGTTGTCTGAGGACACACCAAAAATCTCTAACCCCGTAACCTGCCTGGGCCTGACCTTTCCGAACGAGGAGGCTCGCAGGGCTTACTTTACCGAGGAACTGCACAAAAAGCTCCAGGACCCGGAGTTCCGCAAGATCGAGGGCTTCCCCATCGGTTCGGACGAGGATATCCTGGCGCTCTCCGACCCACCCTACTACACCGCCTGCCCGAACCCGTGGATTGCGGATTTCATTAAAGAGTGGGAAGCCCAGAAACCGGAACAGCCCGAAGGGTATCAATACCACCGGGAGCCATTTGCTGCCGACGTAAGCGAAGGCAAAAACGATCCCATTTACAATGCCCACTCCTACCACACCAAGGTGCCCCACAAGGCCATCATGCGCTACATCCTCCATTACACGGAGCCAGGGGACATTGTCTTTGACGGATTTTGCGGGACTGGAATGACGGGCGTGGCGGCCCAGATGTGCGGCGACAAGGCGGTGGTCGAGTCCCTGGGTTACCGAGTCGACAAAGACGGGATCATCTCTCAGCAGGAGACCGATGAGAATGGGAAAACCATTTGGAAACCCTTCTCGAAACTGGGCGCTCGCTGTGCCGTTTTAAACGACCTTTCGCCGGCGGCTACTTTCATTGCTTACAACTACAACACCCCGGTGGATGTGATTGCCTTTGAGCGAGAAGCCAAGCGCATCCTGAAAGAAGTAGAAAAGGAATGCGGCTGGATGTACGAGACGCTCCACACCGATGGAAAGACCAAGGGCAAAATCAACTACACGGTCTGGTCGGATGTGTTCGTATGCCCGGAATGTACGCGCGAAGTGATTTTCTGGGATGCGGCGGTGGATCATGCGGCGGGGAAGGTGCTAGATGAATTCCTCTGCCCGCATTGCGGGGCAAGGCTGACCAAGCGGCACATGGAAAGGGCGTGGACAAACAAGTATGACAGCGCCCTTAAACAAACCGTCCGCCAGGCAAAGCAGGTGCCGGTGCTCATCAATTACTCAGTGAGCAAGACACGCTACGAAAAAACGCCCGACGCCTTCGACCTGGCGCTGATTGAGAAGATTGAACAACTGGACATACCTTACTGGTTTCCGACGGACAGGATGCCCGAGGGCTATAATACCGAGCAGCCCAAGGTTTCCCACGGCATCACCCATGTGCATCATTTTTATACGAAGAGAAATTTGTGGGTGCTGGGGGCACTGACCGCAAAAGTTAACTTGTATTCAAATCAACGTACGAAAGCGTTTCTTCGATTTCTTTATGAACAGTGGATATTTGGTTTCTCGTTATTGAACAGATATTCTCCGCACCATTATTCCCAAAACAATAGAAACTTGAGCGGGACCTTATATGTAGGCTCCCAGATCTCGGAGGTGTCTACGCAGTATGCTTTCCCAAAGAAAATTCGGCGATTGGTACGTTCATTTGCGGATTGCATGCTAGATTCTAAAAGTATTTTGACTACACTTGATACATCAAGATTGGATTTCGGTAGGCAATCTATCGACTACATCTTCACCGACCCGCCTTTTGGCGGTAACCTCATGTACTCCGAGCTCAACTTCCTCTGGGAATCCTGGCTCAAGGTCTTTACCAACAACAAGCCAGAGGCCATTGAAAATAGCGTCCAGGGTAAAGGATTGCTGGAGTACCAACGACTCATGACAGAATGCTTCAAGGAGTACTACCGCGTCTTAAAGCCCGGCCGCTGGATGACCGTAGAATTTCACAATTCAAAGAACAGCGTTTGGAACGCCATCCAGGAAGCCCTACAAACCGCCGGCTTCGTCATCGCCGATGTGCGCACCCTAGATAAGCAGCAAGGTTCGTTCAAACAGGTCACTTCGGCCTCTGCAGTCAAGCAGGACCTCATCATCTCCTGCTACAAACCCAACGGCGGCCTTGAAGAGCGCTTCAAGCTCGAAGCGGGAACCGAGGAAGGCGTCTGGGACTTTGTCCGTACCCACCTCAAGCAACTTCCGGTATTTGTTTCGAAAGACGGTCAGGCCGAAGTCATTGCCGAGCGCCAGAATTACCTTCTCTTCGACCGCATGGTGGCCTTCCACGTTCAGCATGGCGTTATGATTCCGCTGTCCGCTGCGGATTTCTACGCCGGGCTCGCCCAGCGCTTCTCCGAGCGGGATGGAATGTACTTCCTGCCGGACCAGGTGGCCGAATACGACAGGAAGCGTATGACCGTCCGCGAGGTGTTGGAACTCCAGCTTTTTGTCACCGATGAGTCGTCGGCAATTCAATGGCTTCGACAGCAACTTTTAAGAAAGCCCCAGACAGCAGGGGAGTTAAATCCTCAATTTATGCAGGAAATAGGCGGCTGGCAAGAAAACGAGAGACTACTCGAACTCGACGAATTGCTCGAACAGAACTTCCTCCGCTACGACGGCAAGGGACCAATCCCTGCTCAAATCGTTTCTTGGCTGAAACAGAGTGCGGACCTGCGCAAGATGATCCAGGAGGAACTGTCTGCCGGTCGAGCCAACGAAGAAAACGGCCAATTCAGCACTCAGTCCTCATTACTCATAACTCGCTCAAAAGACCGGTGGTACGTACCCGATCCGAACAAAGCGAGCGACTTGGAAAAGTTACGCGAGCGCTCCCTGCTCAGGGAGTTCGAAGAGTACCGCGAGTCCAGCCAGAAGCGCCTCAGGGTGTTTCGCCTCGAGGCTGTTCGGGCCGGATTCAAAAAGGCATGGCAGGAGCGCGACTACGCCACGATCATCGCCGTGGCCCGCAAGATTCCAGAAAACATCCTCCAGGAAGACCCCAAGCTCCTGATGTGGTACGACCAAGCGCTCACACGATCTGGGAAGGAGGGATGATGGCAAAAAAATGCATATTCAAAACTGACTTTGCGAAGGCAACCGGACCAACCGACCCAGAAACGCTTTTCCATAACCTACGAGGTCGCGCTCCAGAAATTAAACACCTTTGGTCCCACCAGGCCGACCTTTTGAGAGCCTATCATCAGCAATGCAGCAATGTACATGATGTGGCCATAGAACTTCCGACAGGATCAGGCAAGACGCTCGTTGGGCTTTTGATTGCTGAATGGCGACGGCAATCGTTAGGTAATCGCGTTGCCTACCTTTGCCCCACGCGTCAACTTGCTCGTCAGGTCGAATCGCAGGCGAGCGATTACGGAATTCAAGCCCATGTATTGGTGGGTAAACAAAGTGACTATCCTCCGCAAGAGTTCAGCGAGTATCAGTCGAGTCGCGCCATCGCAGTGACAACCTACAGCGCCATATTTAACAGCAATCCAAGACTTAATGATGCTCAAACATTAATATTGGATGATGCTCATGCCGGCGAAAATTTTATAGCCAACATGTGGTCTGTTGAGATTTCGAGATCAGTCATTCCGTCTGACTATTTTGCACTCGTTGAACTGCTGCGGGGTGAATTGGAACCAGGATTTTATGCGGATGTTATAGATCGCTCTGACTGGGACCCAACCAAGTCGGGATTGGTCGATCTGATTTCCTCAACGTCTATTCGAAAACACGTAGATGCTATCAGAGACTTGCTCGACGAGAATCTCAAAGAAGAAACATCGCCTTGGTATGCGTGGAACGTCGTTAAAGACCATCTGGAAGCCTGTAATTTATTTATCTCCTGGGATTCTATTCTAATTCGACCATTTATTCCTCCAACCCTGACTCACATCCCTTTTAAGCAGGCAAGCCAACGAGTTTATATGTCGGCAACTTTAGGCGCTGGTGGAGAACTGGAGCGTATTACAGGGATCAAATCAATCAAGCGGTTACCACTTCCTGCTGGATGGGACAAAAGAGGAAGCGGGCGGCGACTTTTCCTCATTCCAGAGCTTGCGATGTCAAACGAGGAGATGATTACTGTTGTCGAAAAGGCAGTCTGGTCTTTTGACAGATGCCTTGTTCTGGTCCCCAGTAGGCATGATCCTGATAGTTCTGGCCTGATCACCACAATAAATAAATCGGGAATAAACATCCTCCATGCTCCTGATATTGAGGATAGCATTGATCCTTTCTTAAGCAGTGAAAAGGCGGTTTTGCTGCTTTCACGATACGATGGGTTGGATCTGCCTGATGAGGCATGCCGCCTACTTGTATTCGGTGGGTTACCAAGCGGAACAAATCTACAGGAAAAATTTCTGTGGTCAAAAATCGCTGCATTCTCTCTTTTGAGAGATCGAATAATAACTCGCTTCACCCAAGGAGTCGGACGCTGCACACGTTCCGACAACGATTATGCAGTCGTGATCGTTATCGGACGTCGTTTGGTTGATTTTCTTTTGAAAAATGAAAACCGCCGAATTTTAAATCCCGAATTGCAGGCTGAGCTTGAATTCGGAATTGAAAACTCAAGGGATAAGTCTGCAGAGGATTTCGAAGATTTGTGGAAAGCGTTTCTTGAAAAGGGCGATGATTGGAACGATGCGGAGTCGTCGATACTCGCTCTACGTGACAACCTTTCCCGCCATGATGATCCAATCTCACGGCAGTTAAATTCCGTGGTCTCTGATGAGGTGGAGTACCTTTACGCAATTTGGAGCAGCGATTTGGAAGGTGCATTTGAGCATGCGCGCAAGGTCGCGGACGCTCTTGGGGGAGATGATACAAAAGCATATCGGGCGTGGTGGTACTACCTTTCGGCGGAAACTGCTATGGCCTTGTTTGGAGCCACCGGGGATGATGCCTATCAAAACACAGCGCGGGACTTGCTAAAACGTGCATCTGGATGCTGTGTAGGAGTTAGTTGGTTTGCGCGCTTGGGACGGTCGTTCACAACGGCCAAGGAGATACCAGAGATTGATGAAACGACTGCTGTAGCCGTCGAATCAATCCGAGGGCATTTGGCTGATTGGGGTGCTGTTGGGCGACGATTTGAGCAAGGCATCACCCATATTTCCAAGAATCTCCAATCCACAGAATACAAGGCATTTCATCAAGGTCTTAAAGGCCTTGGGGAGATGCTTGGTTTCTATACTGAACTACCTGAGGGGGACGCAGGTCCTGACTGCATTTGGTCCATAGGAACAAGCATCTATGTGGTGCATGAGGCTAAATCCGAGCATACACCCGGAGACCCTATTGGAGTGAATGACGTACGGCAAGCGCAAAGCCATGCCAATTGGGTTCGTGCAAATCGAACGTGTGTAAAGGATACGAAAATCCTATGCTTGCTTGAAAGCCCTCGGACGACAATTGCTCCAGAAGCGATTGCGCATGCTGAGTCTCTTTTCCACGTCACCCCCGATCAACTGAGAGAGCTTTTTGATGAGATTGCTGCCGCGCTCCGTCGTGTCAGATCAAAACTAACCAATCTCAGTGATGAAAAGTTACTCGAGGAGTTATTTCGGGAATTGTCCTCTAGCGGTCTCGTGCCTATGAAAATACTGCAACGATTATCAGAAATGCCAGTTACAAACATGAGGAAACAGGGAGGTAGAGGAGGTAAATGCAAGGTTTGAATGGGAAGGAGTTCAATCTGTGAGAATACAAGCTAATGATATGAATTGATGCAAATAGCTGGTTTTACAGCCCAGACTACTGGGAACTCTGCCGAGTCATCGAAACCCAAGCGCTCTTTGGTGAGGCGACCTTCCGGGTCGGTCTGCCGGGCAAGGATATTGTTGTGCGGTTGCCCACCGCGTGCCTCCGGCCTGTGCATGGAGCAAGTATGGCAATGTGGACAGGATCACATATCTCGCTGCGGCGGCGCGCAAAATTCCAGAAAACATCCTCCAAGGAGACCCCAAGCTCCTGATGTGGTATGATTAGGCATTGATTCGCTTGGAGGAGGGGTGAGGCATGCCCAAAGCCAAAAGAGATGTGGCTGAACTCAAGAAACGCGCCATCAACTCCTTGGTCCTTGGCATCGAGTTGTTCAACCGGCCCCACAATCAGGGGCGCGCCGAAGGAGTTTTGATTTTTCTGCACCATGCCTTTGAAATGCTTTTAAAGGCGATCATCAAGGACAAAACCGGGACTGTTCACGCGAAGGGAGAGAAATACTCCTACGGCTTCGACAAGTGCTTGGAAGTGGCCCAGAACAAAATCAAGGTGATCTCGGACGATGAGCGTGCCACCTTGTCTATTCTGGATGCCTACCGAGACACTGCTATTCATTATTACCAGGACGTCTCAGAGGATCTTCTTTACCTTCAAGCTCAAGCATCGGTCACGCTGTTTGACGATCTGCTCAGTCGGGTCTTCAAGGAGAGGCTTGCGGACTGCATCCCTGAACGCGTGCTGCCGGTCTCGACGCGGCCACCCAAAGACCTGAAGGTGCTGATTGACAGCGAACTGAGCCAGATCGACGAACTCCTGCAAGCTGGAAGCCGTAAAGGGATTCAGGCAGCGGCCAGATTACGACCGATTCTCGCCATGGCTACAGCGACTCGATCTGACGCCGAGCGAGTAACCGAAGGCGAACTGCGAAAGGCCATCAACAGAAGACGTCGGGGAGATGATTGGAGCGTCATTCTTCCAGAGGTTGCTCAGCTTAAACTTGAAACGCAAGGCGACGGTATTCCGATATTCCTCCGTATCAAGAAGGACGCTGATATTACGTTTCGCATTGCCAAGGACGGCGAGCCGGTCACTGGAACCTTGATCAAGCAAGAGGTCAATATCTGGGACAAGTACAACCTTGGCAGGGATGATCTCGCTAAGAAGCTCGGCATATCCGGACCAAAGACCAGTGCTTTGATACTTGAGCTGAAGATTCAAGAGGACCAAGACTGTTACATGCTATTGCGACGGAAGTCCTCGACCTTCAAAGGGTACAGCAAGGTTGCCTTGGACAAGCTCCAAAGTGCTATAGCGAATGGAGTAAATATCAACGATGTATGGGAAAGGCAGAAACACAATTTTAGAACCAAGAAACGAAAATGATGGATAGCATAAAGCACGGTGAATGGTACTATAGTTCTGACCACGGACAGCTCTGTCAGGTCATCGAAACCCAGAAGCTCTGGGGCGAGACGATTTGCCGCGTTTGGCTGCCCGGCCACGACTCCGTGGTTCGCATTCCAGCTTCTAGGCTCAAGTCCCTGGAGAGCGCGGGCACCGGCTCGTCGGACGATATCGCCTACATCGCCGCCGCAGCCAAGGTGGCCGAGGTGCTCGAAGGCTCCACCAGCACAACCGAAGAGCATGTCCTGCTCGCGCCCATCGAGTCCTCCGTCATCCCGCTGCCGCACCAGATACGCGCCTTGTCCCGCGCCATCGCCAACGACCGCGTGCGCTACCTCCTGGCCGACGAGGTGGGCCTTGGCAAGACCATCGAAGCAGGACTTATCATGCGGGAGCTCAAACTTCGGGGGCTGGTCAAGCGGACGCTGGTCATCGCCCCGAAGGGGTTGGTGAGCCAGTGGGTGGCCGAGATGGCTTTCCATTTTGGTGAACAGTTCCATCCGATCATGTCCGAGGATTACAAGAGTCTTAGACGGATCTCGGCAATCCAGAGTGATGAGTTACGAGGACTGAGGACTGACTATGGGGATGACTCAGCACTCAGCACTCAGTCCTCAGCACTCCGCGCCGCCAATTCGAATCCATTTCGCAGTTTCAATCAGGTCGTAGTCTCAATAGATTCCGTCAAGCCATCCGAAGGACGTGGCGGCGCGTTGGCCCGAGAACGGTTCGAGGACCTTATCTCCGCAGGTTGGGACCTGGTCATCGTAGACGAAGCGCACCGTCTCGGGGGCAGCACCGACCAGGTAGCCCGCTACAAGCTCGGCCAGGGACTTTCCGAGGCTGCGCCGTACTTCCTGCTGCTTTCGGCAACCCCGCACCAGGGCAAGACCGACGCCTTTCATCGTCTGGTTTCCTTGCTCGATGCCCAGGCCTTCCCCGACGTAAGTAGCGTGACAAAAGGGCGAGTCCAGCCCTATGTAATCCGCACCGAGAAACGCCGCGCCATCGATGCCGATGGAAAGCCCCTGTTCAAACCGCGGCGAACACAGCTTGCCCCGGTCTCATGGAAAGAGCGGCACCGAGATCAGCAGCTGCTCTATGATGCGGTCACCGAATATGTACGCAAAGGCTATAACCAAGCCATTCGGGAGAAGCGGAACTACATCGGATTTCTCATGATCCTGATGCAACGCCTCGTGGTCTCGAGCACGAGCGCCATCAAAACGACACTGGAGCGCCGCCTTGCCGTGATGAGCGATGAGAACTCAAGAATAAGCCAACAACTGATAGCAGACGATCAACTCATCACTCAGCCCTCATCACTCATTACTGAAGACTTTTATGACCTGGACGGCCAGGAACAGATCGATATGCTGCTCCGCACCCGCATCAAGGCGCTCAAGAACGAGCGCACCGAGGTTAAGCTGTTGCTGGAGACCGCGGCCCGCTGCGGAGAGATCGGCCCGGACGCCAAGGCCGAGGCATTGCTCGACTGGCTCTACCGCCTTCAGTCCGAAGAGAAAGACCCCGAGCTCAAGGTACTGGTGTTCACCGAGTTCATTCCCACACAAGAAATGCTGCGTCGATTTCTGACCGAGCGCGGGTTCTCGGTGGTCTGTCTGAACGGCTCCATGGACATGGAAGAGCGTAAGCGAGTTCAGGATGCGTTCGCCAGAGATGTCCGCATTCTCATCTCCACCGATGCCGGCGGGGAGGGCCTCAACCTCCAGTTCTGCCACGTGGTGATCAACTACGACATCCCCTGGAACCCGATGCGTCTCGAACAGCGTATCGGCCGGGTGGACCGTATCGGCCAGACTCACGAGGTTCGTGCAATCAACTTCGTCTTCGAAGGCTCGGTCGAATATCGGGTCCTGGAGGTGCTGGAGCAGAAGCTTGCCGTCATCTTCGAGGAGTTCGGCATCGACAAGACCGGCGACGTCCTCGACTCGGCCCAGGCGGGCCACATGTTCGACGAAATGTATGCCGAGGCGATCCTCAATCCCGAAAAGGTAGAAGAATCCGTGGAGAGCATGGTTGCTCGCTTGCAGGAGCAGGCCCGCGAGGCGCGCTCGACCGCATCCGTGCTCGGCGCAACCGAGGATCTGGAGCCCGGTGAAGCCCAGCGTATGCTGACTCACCCCTTGCCCCATTGGGTCGAAACCATGGTGGTGTCATGGCTTCGATCCAGAAGCGATGAGTCATGTGTGATGAGTGATGAGTTGAGGGCAAAAGCAGAACTCATCAAGAAGGAAGGGCGTTACAACATTTGGCGATTGACATGGCCGGATGGGCAAGTAATGGAGGGTTGTTTTACTCATCACTCGTCACTCAGTCGTCATTACTCGAATTTGGGGCTTGAAGAGCCACGGATTCGTGGGCTGGCCATGCATCTCCCCCGTTTTGCTCCAGGCCAGCCGATCTCGGTGGTATCAATCCCGGATATCTCTCCCGACATCGTCGGTTTCTGGTCTCTTTGGCAAATCTCCATAGCGTTTGACTCAGTCATCAGTCCTCATCACTCATCACTCACGCGCCAACGGCGCGTGTTGCCTCTTTTCTTGGCCGATAACGGCATGGTCTATATGCCGACTGCCAGATATGTGTGGGATCAGCTCCTTGCGGCCAACGCACAGGTCCGGGCCATTCTTGACACAACGGTCTCGCAAGCAATTTTCGCAAAGCTGCAAAGCGCCGCAGAGGAACACGGGAAACTCATCTATGAAACACTCGTGCAAAAGCATAGGGAAAACATTGCCCGGGAGCGCGAGAAGGCCAGCTACGCCTTTGCCGTGCGCCGCAAGATCGTCGAACGGATCGGTCTACATCAGGTCCGCAGTTACCGCCTGAAACTCCTCTCGCAGGAAGAGCGGAGATTCCAAGAACAACTCGATCAGAAGGCCAATGTCTTGCCCGAACTTTCGCCGCTCATTGTCATTCGCGTTGAAAGCTCGGGGTGATAAGTGATGAGGGCTGAGTGATGAGTGGGAGAATCGAAGAGTTTGAAGATTTGATTGCCTGGCAGAAAGCGAGGGAATTGACACGGGCTATTTACCAAGCGACGCGGCAGGAAGCGTTTGCCAAGGATTACGGACTGAGTGGACAGATTCAACGGGCGGCCGTGTCTATCATGTCTAACATCTCAGAGGGTTTCGAGAGAGGGAATCCACGGGAGTTTCATCAGTTTTTGTCGATTGCCAAGGTGTCGTGTGCGGAAGTTCGCTCTCAGCTCTATGTCGCTTTGGATGCAGGGTATCTGAATGAGGTATCTTTCCAGAAACTGATGGTTCTTGCCAAGGAGACTGGCAAGGTCATCGGTGGTCTGAGGGTATCTGTCCAACGAAGGCGGGACGCAATATGACTACCGACTCATCACTCATTACTCAGTCCTCATCACCTCGCGCAGAATCATGGCGAAGCCATATCCTGCGAGAGTTCACCCCGAAGGTCGCCCGACTCACCCTGGTGGCCGACCCGGACGGACTCCTCCTCGAAGAAGGCATTCTCGAAGGCATCCGCGAGCGAGGCTTCGAGCTGATCCGATTTTTAGATCCCATAGAATTTCGTTATGCTTATGAATCTCGTTATCGATCAAAATGGGATCAGGGCATAGATACAGATCTTGTCGTTGTGCTCAGTACTCAGTCCTCATCACTCATTACGCTTCCCTATGATCTCCTCCAGGCCGGGCGTAAGCTCTCCTTCAACCTCGGCGATATCTTCCCGAACCTCAGCTACCCGGTGGTGACTGCGCTGGACCGCGGGGACCTCGATGCCTTGTATGAGGCGCAAAAGAGATATGCCCCCGGACAGTTAGGCGACAACGCCACCAGGGATTTCGTCCTACGGCACGTTTTTGAAATCGCGCCCGAGCTGATTAAACAGCCATCGGACCTTTTGCGGGTACTGCTCCGCCGCCACTATCACGGCCAGAGAATCCCGGCTGACCTCGACAGGCGGTTCATCCAGCTTCTGCGCCAAAACAATACCTTCGACGGCTGGCCGCTTGAGACCTTGGTTACGGATCGGGAGGCATTCTTCGCATTCCTCCAGGAGCGGTGGCCGATCTTCCTTGATCGTCAGGCAGCCAAAGGGGCGTCAGGCGTTTGTGAGGACGAGAAACCCTACATTCTGTCCATTGAGGGACCTGCCGAACTGCCCTTCGACCACCATGACATCCGGGTCTACATCGACAACCTATTCGTCGAGGGGTTGCTGCACTCAGTTTCGCACGAGCATGCGAGCTCCTTGTCCAAAACCTGGGTAGGCATCGGTGTTCGTACCGCTCCCATTGAAGATAGGTCCCGTCGCCTGGGCAAGCTCATCGAGAGCATGGAAGCATCTATTCCGACTGAGGATGCGAAGCATACGGATTGGTTCCTCTTTGCCCGAAGATGGGCGGAAGTCAAAGTGATGAGTAATGAGTTATGGGTGATGAGTGAAAGCAAGACGGCCGTGGAACGTCTTGCCCACCTTGAAAAGGCGGTTGATGAGCGGTTCATACGATGGATACAAAGGCGATTTGCCGGGCTCATCCAGTTGCCGCCGAACCCGCCGGTCATGCTTCACCATATTCCCAGATTTTTGGCCAACTCATTACTCAGTCCTCATCACTCATCACCACGACCGAAGTTTGCTTTGCTCGTGCTCGACGGCCTTGCCCTGGACCAATGGCTGGTAGTCCGCGAAGCACTTGCCTCAAAAGAACCGGGGCTGCGATTCCGAGAGCAGGCGGTCTTTGCCTGGATTCCTTCGCTCACCTCCGACTCGCGACAAGCCATATTCGCAGGGAAGGCTCCCCTCTTTTTCCCGAACAGCATCCATACCACAGACAAGGAACCCATTCTCTGGGCGCAGTTCTGGGCGGATCAGGGCCTTACGCCGAACGAGGTCGTTTATCTCAAGGGCCTGGGCGACGGCGACATGGAAACTGTTTCCGAAGCGCTTTCTCATCCCCAGGCAAGGGTCGCCGGGTTAGTCGTGGACAAGGTGGACAAAATCATGCACGGAATGGAATTGGGCACCGCCGGGATGTATAACCAGGTCGGCCAGTGGGCCAAAGAGCAGTATCTCGGTACTCTCCTCGATATGCTCCTGGATCGGGGCTTCCAGGTCTATCTAACTTCTGACCATGGCAACCTCGAGGCACAAGGTTGCGGCCGCCCGGCTGAAGGGGCTGTGGCAGACCTGCGCGGCGAACGGGTCCGCATCTATTCCAACGCAGTCCTTCGAGGCAAGGTGAAGGAACGCTTTCCATCTGCGATGGAATGGGGCACCACTGGTCTTCCGGAGGACTATCTCGCCCTGCTGGCTCCTCCCCGACAGGCCTTTGTCCAGGAAAATCAGCGCACCGTGTGCCACGGCGGTATTTCCATCGAAGAACTCATCGTCCCCCTGGTGCAGATCGAGAGGAGGGAGAATTTGGAGTGATGAGTGATGAGTGATGAGTGATGAGGAACCATAGATGACAAGACAAATCCAAATAGGAATCAGTCAGCGGGTGCGTCTGGAATGGCTTGAGCAGACGGCCAACCTGATCCTGGCAGGAAATGACAAAGCCGCGGTCGAAGATGCCTTACAGGAACTGCTGAAGGACAAGGTCTCTGTCGGCGGGCACGCTAAAGGAAGCAACCGCAATAAGATTATTTCTATCTTACGAAAGATTTGGATGACTACGCCGAAAGAAATCGTCCCATTACGCAACGACGGTCTTGCCTTTCTTTCCACCCATCACTCATCACTCGCCCCTCATCACGTAAGCGTAGCGATCCACTGGGGGATGGTCATGGCCGTCTATCCGTTCTGGTCGAGTGTGGCAACCCAGACCGGCCGACTTCTGAGACTTCAAGGCTCCGCTGCCGCGGCTCATGTCCAGCGCCGGGTCCGCGAGCAATACGGCGAGCGGGAGACCGTTTCCCGAGCAGCCCGCCGCGTGCTTCGTTCGTACCTGGATTGGGGCGTGCTTCAGGAGACCGGCGCAAAGGGTGTCTACTCCGCAGGGACAACGGTGGCCGTTGATGATTCCCGACTGATCGCCTGGCTCGTCGAAGCGTCCCTCCATGCTCGTGCCAATGACTCGGCTCCGCTAAAAGATCTGATCGATAGCCCGAGCCTTTTCCCGTTTCGGATCAAGCCGATTCCCGCCGAAGGCCTCGTGGCTGCGTCATCCAGACTCGATCTTCTCCGCCACGGGCTGGACGACGACCTTATTATGTTACGGCACGTCAAATCTAAGTACGTTGATTCTCCCTCTCACCTACACTAAACTGAACCTACCATGTGATGCGAAGCCGAACACGCGTGACGCATGTTCTGAATTCGTACAAAGCACATTTAGGATTCGTGACAAATGAATAAAGGGGAGTGTGTATGTTAAAAGGAATACCTGAGATTATTTCACCGGATCTATTGAAAATACTCGATGAGATGGGACACGGTGATGACCTTGTGATCGGGGACTCGAACTATCCGGCGGCGAGCAACGCCCAACGCCTGGTGCGCGCTGATGGTCAAGGTGTTCCGGAAATCCTGGATGCCATTCTTAGTCTCTTTCCGCTCGACACATTCGTCGCCGAACCTGTAACGCTCATGCGGGTCGTACCGGGCGATCCCACTGTTCCTGAAGTGCAAGACCGCATTCGTGCTGTCGTGCGCAAGTATGATCCTCGCGGCGATGCGGCAATCGGCCTGGTTCCGCGCTTCGAATTCTACGAGAAAGCAAAACAGGCGTATGCAATCGTCGCAACTACCGAACACGGCGCCTATGGCTGTATGATCATCAAGAAAGGCGTGATTCACTAATCGGCAATCGGCGCTTGTCCCAGACTCTTTAAAAGGCTAGGCTTATACGCATGAAGAGATCATCGGCGAGAGGTACAAGAAACTCAAACAAGACCTCGAACGGCCAGAAAAAAACGCGACGTGCCTCGAAATTGCCCTTTGCAGGCGTCTCTATAGAGACCGCAGGCCTCCCGCCGGGCTCGCCTCGGTATATCGGCGATGTCGAGCCGACACTCGCGACCTATTCGCTGTACTCCTACGACGAGAATTCCGCAGTAATGAAAATCCCCGGCGACCTCAGTGAGCTTCTTGCCCTCATCGATCCAGATATCGTGAATTGGATCAACATCAATGGACTTTCGGGCGGCACGGTGGAGAAACTCTGCGGTATGTTGGGTATCCATCCGCTGGTCATCGAGGATATTCTCGGTACGGAGCACAGGCCAAAGCTCGAAAATTATGATGACTACCTTTTTCTCATTACCAAGATGCTCATCATGCACGAGGACGGCTCGATTGAGTACGAACAGATAAGTTTTATCCTGAAAGGCAAGATTCTCATCTCATTTCAGGAGCGCCCAGGCGACTGTTTCAAAAATGTCCGCGACAGGATTATTGCAGGGGTAGGCCGACTGCGAAAAATGGGTGCGGATTATCTTCTCTATGCCCTCCTCGACACCATCGTGGACAATTATTTCGTGGTGCTGGAGCTGCTTGGCGATCGTCTCGAGGCTTTTGAGGATTCGGCGCTTATTGAGGATGATGGAAACCTGCTCCATGAGCTGCAGGAGCTAAAGCGTGAACTCGCAAAAATGAGACGAGTGATCTGGCCGGTTCGTGATTCTATCGGCGCACTTGCCCGGAGCGAATCGATCCAGATGGATGCTTCGTTATCTCCGTATCTCAGAGATCTGTACGAGAACACTGTCCAGGCGATCGAGGCTCTCGAATCGTACCGCGAGCATGTTTCATCGATCATCGAGCTTCATTTGAGCGAGATCAATACGAACATGTCGAGAGTCATGAAAATTCTCACGATTCTCTCCGCGATTTTCATACCGATAACATTTATCGCGGGAGTGTATGGTATGAATTTTGCGCACATGCCTGAACTTGAGACGACGTGGGGATACCCAGCGGTGCTGGGGTTGATGGCGGCCGTGGTTATCGCGGAGTTGATCTATTTCAAGAATAAAAAATGGATCTAGGTTATATAACTGAGAAAAGCCTGACAAACATCACATGACTTCCTGTATGAACGAGCCTCTTTTGCATGCGCCTTTTCTTTTCGTAAATGACGCTCTCAGCGCATTACCCCATCGATTTCTTAAATTTCTGTAGGCAATCAACCACAAGCGCATGATCCTCTTCCTGAGGCAGCCCGGATACCGAGACACAGGCGACAAGGCCACAACCCCGAACCCTGATGGGAAATGCGCCTCCGTGCGGACTATATTCCGTCGGACTCACGTAGAATTTATTATCGATGGTCGTCTCCGCGAGGGCGAGACTGATGCCGACCGCAAATGACGCTTTGCCGAAGCGAAATACTACATTTGACTTGCGGCGTATCCATTCGTCATTGTCGGGAGCGGCCCCGTCGAGGGCAGCGTGAAAAAGGATCTGAGCCGGACGCCGAATGTCGATGGCGATGTGCGCTTGACGCTTTTTTGCTTCGTCGACAATGAGACATCCGAGCACCCACGCGTCGTCTTCTGTGAAATGGTCGAGTACGAGCTCTTTTTCTTGCCAAGCGATTTGATCGAGCAGTTCCTTCGTCGGTACCATACCTTCCTCTTATCTTTCATTCTACCATGCTTTGCACATCGAGTGAACGCGCCTGACCTTGCAAGGACAAGGTGTATTA
>DIXD01000083.1 GCA_002435985.1 Spirochaetaceae bacterium UBA6089 | reverse complement strand
GTGCGGTAGAGCCGGTTCTCACGGGACCGACAGCCGTCGCTTTCGTGAAGGCTGACTCGAATGAGGTTGCCAAGGTGCTTCTTGATTTTGCAAAGGAAACACCCGCGCTCCTCATCAAAGGGGCAATGATCGATCGCCAGTTTATGGACGCCAAACAGATCGAGGCATTCAGCAAGCTGCCCGGCCGCAACCAGCTCATCGCGATGCTCATGTCGGCCATGCAGGCACCGATGCAGAACCTCGTGTATGTCGTCAACGCGATTCCTACAAAGCTCGTACGCGTGCTCAAGGCGATCGAGGAACAGAAGGCCCAAGCGGGCGCCAACTGAGCGGCGCTTGTGGAGCGCTGAAAGGCGCTCCCATTGAAATGTGCCTTCATTGAAAGGAAGAATCCGTCAGGCTTCGGACGCTGCCGTTCCTGTCGGAGTTCGATAGAGCGCCTGTCCGTAGTGATGGGCCAGTAAAGAATAAAGGAGATAATATGGCAGCACTGACAAAAGAGCAAATTATCGATGCAATCGCCTCGATGACCGTGCTTGAGATTTCCGATCTCGTAAAGGCGATGGAAGAGAAATTCGGCGTCACCGCAGCCGCCCCAGTGGCCGTTGCAGCAGCCCCCGCAGCCGGTGCGGCAGCCGCCCCTGCCGAAGAGCAGACCGAGTTTACGGTCATCCTCAAGGGCAATGTGCCTGCTGACAAAAAAATCGCTATTATTAAGGAAGTCCGTGCAATCACCGGTCTCGGTCTCAAGGAAGCGAAAGATCTCGTTGAAGCCGGCGATAAGCCCCTCAAAGAGAATGTTTCCAAAGAGGAGGCAGAGAAAGTCAAGAAGCAGATCGAAGCCGCCGGTGGCACCGTCGAGATCAAGTAATCGAAGCGTCTTTGATGTGCTTGCGGAAAGGGACCGCTGGCTTTGGTGCCCCATGGTTCTGGGGTGCGGAGTGGTCCCTCCGTTTTCAGGGTGCATTCGGCGTGATCTCCGCGGAGTGCACCCTGATGACGGAAAATTTTGAAGGCGCTCACGGCTCGCTGTCGTGAGTGTATGGAACCTTTGACCCGCGCGTGCGAACGCGCATGGAGGGGTGACGGATGGCATATACCGAACAGAAGATCAAGCGTACATACATAGGAAAAGACTATCAAGACGTGATGGACATCCCCGACCTGATCGATATTCAGATTTCTTCGTATGAGCGCTTTCTGCAGAGGGACAAGCTCAAAAAGAACGAGCCGCTCGATATGATCGGCCTTGAAGAAGTTTTTCGGACCACCTTCCCCATCGAGAGCCCGTCCGGCGATCTGGTGATCGAGTATGAGCGCTATTCGCTGGACGAGAAGGCGATAAAGTATTCGGAGCTCGAGTGCAAGCAAAAGGGCCTCACATACTCTGTGCCCCTCAAGGCGGTCATCAACCTCGTGTTTAAGAAGACAGGTGAAATCCGACAAAAAGAGATATATCTTGGCGACATTCCCCTCATGACCGACAGGGGGACCTTCATCATCAACGGCGCCGAGCGTGTCATCGTCTCTCAGATACACCGTTCTCCTGGCGTCGTGTTTAGCCACGAAAAAGGCGTATTTTCGGCCCGCATTATCCCGTACCGTGGGAGCTGGCTCGAATTCGAGATCGACCAGAAACACGATCTCATCCACGCCAAGATAGACCGTAAGCGGAAAATTCTCGGCACCATGTTCCTGCGCGCAATCGGCTTTCATTCCCGCGAGGAGATCATTGCGGCCTTCTACACCACGAAGGAAGTCCGGCTCTCCGAGGGGCAGGCCGAAAAAGATGCCGTTGTGGGTAAAATCCTCGCAAAAGCCGTCTACATCGAGCTCGACGGAGAACGGAAACGCCTGTTCAGGGCAGGAGATAAAATCCACCTCCACGAGATTGATGAGCTTATCAATTTGGGCATCGATACGATTGACATCATCGACTTCGAGGATGAGAAATCCCTCCACAACGAGATGATCCTCAACTGCTTCGAGCGTGAGGATGTCAAGCTCGTCAAAGAGACGCCGGACCAGGATGAGCCCACAAAAGAGGACGCCATTTCCGCCGTGTATTCGGTGTTGCGTCCTGGTGAGCCCATCTCCATGGAGAACGCCGAGCGCGATCTGCACAACATGTTCTTCACAGCCAGGCAATACGACCTCGGAGCGGTAGGGCGCTACAAGCTCAACAAGAAGTTCGATTTCGACTTCAAGACGAACACGCTCACCAAAGAAGACATCGTGGCGACGATGAAGCATCTCATCAACGTCTACTACGGCGAGGCGAACATCGACGACATCGACCATCTCGGCAACCGTCGCGTGCGCGCAGTGGGCGAACTCCTCGCCAATGTCATGAAGGTCGCCTTCAGCCGCATGGAGCGCACCGCGAAGGACCGCATGACCGGCAAGGACCTGGAGACCGCCAAACCTCAGGATCTCATCACCATCAAGCCGATCGTCGCCGCCATCAAAGAGTTCTTCGGCACGTCGCAGCTCTCGCAGTTTATGGACCAGGTCAATCCGCTCGCAGAGCTCACACACAAGCGCAGACTGAACGCTCTCGGCCCTGGTGGGCTCAATCGCGACCGCGCAGGTTTCGAGGTGCGCGACGTGCACTATACGCACTATGGGCGTATGTGTCCCATCGAAACGCCGGAAGGACCGAATATCGGTCTCATCGTATCGCTCGCGACCTACACGACCGTCAACGACTACGGTTTTCTCGAGACCCCGTATCGCAAGGTGAAAGGCGGCATCGTGACCGACGAGATCGAATACCTCTCCGCCATCGATGAGGACAAATACTATATCGCCCAGGCATCCGCGCGCATCGATAAGCAGGGGAGATTCCTCGATCAGACCATTTCTTGCCGGCATCAGGGCGACTACACCATGCGCACGCCGAACGAGATCCAGTACATGGACGTTTCGCCCAAACAGATCATCTCGGTGTCTGCGGCGCTGATTCCCTTCCTTGAACACGACGATGCGAACCGCGCGCTCATGGGTTCGAACATGCAGCGCCAGGCGGTACCGCTTGTCTTCACGGAGCCGCCGCGCATCGGCACGGGTATGGAGTGGAAAACTGCGTACGATTCGGGTGTCCTCCTCAAGGCAAGGCGTCCTGGCGTGGTCGAGTATGTCGATGCCAACCGCATCGTCATCCGTCCGGACAAACCCGAGACACCGGATGATACCGATGTTTACCAGCTCATCAAATATCAGCGCACGAATCAGGACACTTGTTTCAACCACAGGCCGATCGTAAAGC
>DIXD01000116.1:20238-21076 GCA_002435985.1 Spirochaetaceae bacterium UBA6089 | reverse complement strand
TCAGTTTTCTTGCAGGGGCGGGGACAAGGTGGAGGGCATCCCTCCTCGAGGCAAAGCGAGCGCCAAAGGCCTGGCCTGCGGGCATGGCCTGGCCCGTGGGCGATGTCGCCCGGGCCTTTCCCCTGGAGATGCCGCGGGGGCTTTTCCCAGTGCCCGATTTTATTCACAGCGCGCGGGGGGAGGGGCGGATCGCCATGGCTGCCTATGCCTTCGATGCGGTACGCGATACAGGGCGGCATATCGTCGTGGTTCGGGGCTGGGAGGCGGAGATCGACGCACAGGTTCTCGACCCTGTAGGCATTCCGCTCGAGAAGAGAATATTCTTTACTCAGAAGCCAGGTGCCGACGGTCAAGTCTCCGGCCACGGTGATGCGGCCATGCAGTGTATGGGCCTGTGGCAGAATGCGCGCTATGTGGTGACGAATTTTGCCGGCGATGCGAACTCTTGGATCACCGTGGAGCTCGCCCTGAGGGCTTTTGCGCAGTTCGACGTGCGCAGTATAGAGATCGGCGTTCTCATCCCTGTGGCGCATGCCGAAAGGCCAAGTTATCCCGTCTACCTCGATCAAAATGGGCTCCCCGTCGGATTCCGGCACGAAAAACTCGCCGCCTCGTCTTCAAAGGCAGCGCCAACCACCTGTGCGTCGACAACCTTTACGAATGTGGGCATCCGGGTCTATCGCAGCGATTGGCTTCGGAGCGCCCTGCTCGAACTCAGAGAAAAATATTATTATGGCGGTCCGGGCGCAGAGCTTGGCTGGCATATTCCTGGTAACGACCCTGTAAAGCACGAGTGTGCGCTGGACAATGTGGACAATCTTCTCGCCGAAAAGAGGCT
>DIXD01000116.1:0-20114 GCA_002435985.1 Spirochaetaceae bacterium UBA6089 | reverse complement strand
ATCATCGCCATGCTGCCGGAGCGCAGGCTTTCGTCCGCCAGCTTTTTATTGAGCGGGATATATTTCGAGAACGCCAGCGCGAGACTCATCGCAAGGAGAGGAAAGGCGATGACCGAGAACGTCGCCGCCAATGCCCCCCAAAAACCTGCACGCTGCCATCCCACCAGCGTCGCTGCATTGAGGGCGATGGGCCCCGGTGTCGACTGCGCAATCGCAATGAGCGAATTGAATGCGTCGGGGCTCATCCAGCGAGGGACGATTTCCTGCTTGATGAGGCCGACTACGGACCAGCCTCCTCCAAAGGCCACGATACCTACCTTTAAAAAAGTTAACGCTACACTCAGGATTTCCATACGAGCCTTCCAAGATAGAGTGCGATGATCCCGCCGATCAGGATAAAGAATGCTGCGGAGGGAAAGACCACCAGGAGGACTGCGAGCGCGATTACCTCGGTTGTCGTACGGATCGTCCATGTCCGCTTCCGCGCGCTTCTCCAGAGCATCGAGCCTACGAGCCCAGGTACGACTGCCCCCGCGCCGCCCAAAAATCGCTTAAAAAGTTCGTTGTCGCCATAGAGGCTAATAAAGCCGCCGACCAGAATGAGGGCCAGAAAAGGAGGTAGAACCACCCCGAACACGGAGGCGACGGCGCCGGCCACCCCGGCGATCCTGTACGAGCAGAGAAAGGATGTGCTCAGCGCGACGGGACCGGGAAAGACCTGCGCCCTCGAAAAAATACGATAGAACTCCTCTTCTGTGATCCAACCCTTCTTTTTGAACGAATTTCCTATGACGGGCACAATTACGTAGCCGCCGCCGAGCGTGAGGCTATTTATCTTTGCCAGTGTCAAAAAGATGCGCCACGGCGTCGGCGAAACGGTTTTGATGGCGCCTTGTTCTTTTTTAGGCATTTTTATGAAAGCCTCCTTGGAGATTACATCTCGAGATGGTTATACGAAATTGCGCTGCACATGTGCAAGAGGATATTTTCGTCGAGCTCTCCTTCCTGCCACGCGATTTCTCCGAAATGGAGATACAAAAGCCCCGTACGAATCTTCTTTGTTGGAAAGAGCGCCCGGGCTGCAATTCGATAGATACCCAGCTGCAAAGCATAGTCCTGTGGCAAAAATCGTCGATCCGTCTTGAGGTCCAGCACGATAACTTCGTCGCTGGATTCGGCCAGCATGTCCATCCTGCCCTCTACGAACCAGGGAGAAAGGGCCAACAGAAAAGGAAACTCGAATTTCAACATTGCTTTCTGCAGTATGCCGGAAAAGATCTTGCTCCGAAGCAGGGGCTCAAGCTCGCGCGCGGCCTGTTCAATGGTCGAATAGAGTCCCATTCCCGACCGAAGTTCGCGCGCCACTGTCGTCGATGCCGTAAATTGCTCGATAGTCTTGCCCGACACGAGGTGGACGAAAAGTTCGTGGACCAGTGAACCGTACACTGTGGGATCCGATCTTTCGTCTGATTCGCCGAGAGGGGAGAGCTCGAACAGCCGTTGCCGGACCATGCGTGCCGTAAGCTCGCGCGCGGTTGTGGCGGCCAGGCCTTCGTGCGTCGCCATGGCGTTGACGGCGCTCGCCGTAAGACGGCGCTGCGGCCGGCGAGGCGGTGGTTCGCTCGGTTCCACGAACGCTGAAGCTTCTTCCGGCACAGGCTGTGCAGTTGCCGCCACGAGGCTTCGCGCGGCACGCACTTCCTGTTCGAACGCCAGGGGCTCGAAGAAGCATTGGAGGCCCGCAAGGTGCTCGGGTATTTGCGTCTCCGCATCGGGCATGGGATGGATGTGACTGGTGTTTTGAAAGAGAATGGCGTGGAAGCTGTCCTGGTCGTACGCACGTTTTGCGGTGGCCGCATCGAACATGATGAGGTGATCGATCGCGCGCGTGCAGGCGACGTATAATAGGCGCTTGGTCTCGGCCCGCTCTTTCTCCCTTCGGAGGTCTAGTGCCCGCGTCTGCAGGATGTTCGAGCCGCCTTCGATCCGATCGTGGAAGCCGATGTCGACCGTGTAGAACCGTGTCTTGTCCTGTGCTGATTCGAGCACGCCCCAGAGCTCGCTGCCTGAGTTCTTGTTCGACGCCGCCTCCATCCACGGAATGATGACGATGGGGAATTCAAGCCCCTTTGCCTTGTGAATGGTGAGGAGCTGGACGCCCTTTCCCTCGCTCTTGGGAGCCAAGTTGGTATCGAAGCGCTGTGTTTGTTGTATGTAGCCTCGCAAGGCTGCGAGAAAGGCTTGGAGATGCCCGCCGCGTGCCTCGATGTCCGCGGCGATCATACGGAGAATGTTCCAGTGGTCGAGGTAAGGGTGCTGTTGTGGGTCGACGAGAATCGAGCGCTCAAGGTTGGCGTGCTCCCAAACATATGCGACGAGTTCCATGAGCGGCAGATGATCCGAGATCTTCCTCAAGGCACCATAGAACCGGAGCATGGTGCGCACGGATTCGCTGTCTTGGGCGCTCAACATCTCAGGAATGCCGACCTCGAGGTCTGCAAGGCTCAGGTGTTCGGTGAGGACCACCATAAATCCATCGTTCGAGATCCGGCACAGAGGACTGCGGAGAACCGCAGCGGTCGCAAAGAGGTCCTGCCCGTCGAGCAGCAGGCGCAATAGATAATAAAGATCGTTGACAGGTTCTTCGGAAAAGAGGCTCGAGGAAGTGTCGGTGACGAAAGGAATCGCGAACATGCGCAGATATTTTTCCAGTTCATACTGGCGGCTCGTGGTGCGCATGAGAATGGCGATATCGCCGAATTCCGCTTTTCTCAGCACCGGCTGCGTCTCGGCATGATCCCCGCTGCGGACGAAAAGAGGGGTGGACGACACGACCGCAGCGCGGATCCAGCGCGCAATGCGGTAAGCAAGCGTCTCTTTCGCCGAGAGCAGCTCGCCGCACGAATCCTGCGACTCCTGCAGCGCCACGTCTGCCGTGATGCAGTGATACTCAATGTGCGATGCAAAGTCTGCCGGTTCCTCCGTACCATGTGCTTCCATATGTTCATACGTCGCCTCGAACTGCCGAGGGCAGGTGCGGTCGGCCGGCTGCATGACTACGTTGAATGCTGCGTTGAAGAATGCAATGAGGCGCCGCGCGCTGCGATAGTTGCGCACCAGTGAGAACCGAGAAGCCCCAAGCTCCTCGGCGAGGGATTTGAAGACGCTGACGTCCGCATCGCGGAAAAGATAGATCGACTGCTTTTCGTCGCCGACGAAGAACAACTTTCCTCTGCGAAGCCCCTTCTCGTCCTTGCTCAGGAGCAAAAGCAACTGCTTCTGCAGATCGTTGTTGTCCTGAAATTCGTCGATGAGTATGTACCGAAAGCGCGAGGCCCAGTACTGGCGGATCTCTTCCTGGCTTGAGAGAATATCGACCGCAAGTGCACCCAGGTCTTTGTAATTCATGATATTGGCGCGACATCTCTCCTCGCACAGAAGGTCGGCGTATTCGTCCAGTCGATCCATGATGGCATAGTAGTCGGGGAGAAAGCGCTCGAAATCCACGATCTGCGAGATCATCTTGCGTCGGGACTCGTCGCGGAGTTCGACGGCGAGGGTCTTGATCGTGATCTCCGTTTCATTTCTGCCCACGCTCCGCAGATTGATGGTGTGTTCGGGATCCTGCATGTAGGCAAGGAAGGCAGCCAGCTCAGCCAAGGCCGGCGTACCGGGCTGTAATGCCGGCGTACCAGGCTCTGAGGCCGGAATATCGGGCTGTGCGCCGAAAGTCTGAAAGGCCTTCGCTGCTCGGATAGCCTGACGTGTCCCTTCTCTGAAGCCTGAAGGAGGGGCATTCTTTTCCATTTCGAGAATCTGCGCTGCGATGCTGTGCAGCTCTTCGGCCAACTGTAAGGCTGTCCGCCTGAATTCTTCCTCGCCGAGGCGTGCCGAGGCACGGCAGAGATGGCGGCCCTTCCAGTGAGGCCCGACGTTCGCGCTTCCGAAGGGCGCAAAGAGATTGCGAACCACCATATCAAAACCGAAGGCTCCCAGAAGGCTGTGGAGCCCGCCGGCACCCTGGTTGTCGAGCACATAGCGGTACGCCACCTTTGTGGCCATGGTTGCGCAGGCAACGTCGTCGATCTGAAATTCCGGCGTATAGCCGTATAAAGGCGCTGCAGCCGCGACGATTTCGCGGCAGAACGAGTCGAGTGTCTGGATGTGCGCATTGACCAGGCGGTCTACAAGGGCCGACTCTGGGCCTGTGGATGCACCGAGTGCCTCATGTATACGCTGAAACATTTCGGCGGCCGCTTTGCGTGTAAAAGTTAAGGCGAGGATCTCTTCAGGGTCGACACCTTGTTCCAGAACCAGGTAGAGAAAACGGCCGACTAGGGCACGCGTTTTTCCTGCCCCTGCGCCTGCCGTGACGACTGCGGTCTCTTCGGTGCGTGCAGCGTCGCGCTGGAATTCGTCGAGGTTTAAGGCATCGAGCGCATTATGGGAGGACATCGCTATAACTCCAGAAAATACCAGTATCTGCAGAGCGGCTTATATGGGCAGTCGCTGCAGGCCTCCCTGTCGGGGGCTGGGTCGAGCAGTTCACCGCGCCGCACCGCACCTGCAGCGGAGGCGAGCATGTCAAGCATTGCTGCCCGCACGGGGGCTGTGTCTTCTCTCCTTGTGTAAGCCGACCTGATGGACACCGCGGCTGGCGGCCTAAGATAGGCCACCGGTTCGGCCTTCTCTATCGACCAGTACAGGGCTCCCTCTACAATTCCTCCCGACATTTCTAGCATAAGCGCGTAGGACGGAAGCTGTATTTCCTCGATGCCGAGGCCTTCTCCACTGTCTTCCGACTCTGTGCCGCCTTGGGATTCGAGTTCGTCGCGGTCGGTTTTTTGTGCGCGGATCTTCATCTCCGAGAGGAAGGGGATGCGATTTTTCTTGTAGTCCACGATAATATAGCATGGTGTGTTGCCGAGGCTCTCGTCGGTCCGGCTGAAAACACAGTCTATTCTCCCATGAAGGAGCGCGCCTTCGCGCTCGAACGTGGACGAGACTTGTACTTCGAAGCCTTTGCGTGTATAGCCCTGGAAGGTCTTGCGCTCAAAATCCCAGAGTTTTTCTAGGCGATGACGAGTTCGGTCGATGAGCGTCTGAAGCGAGGGGCGTACGCCCGGCCCATATTCTGCAAAAATTTTTGTCAGAGTGATGCGGGCGGCAGTTTCGAAGGCCTTGCCGAACAGCGCCGAATCCTCGGCTTCGGACGGGTGCTGGGGGAGGCTCTGTATGGTGCGCTGATACGTTGCATGCAGAAAATCGCCGACAATGCGCGCCATGTCGTCGTTCGAGTAGATATCCACAAGGTCGATTCTCTGTGCGAACCAGCGGAATGCGCAGCGCACTCGGTCTTTCAGAGAATGGGGGCTGAATACAACCAGCATTTTTTCGAAATCGAAACTCTGGGTCGCCTGCAAAAATCTGGTCGACACCTTTGGATCGACGGGGTAGGGGTTCGAATAGCTGTGTGTCCTAGTTGTCCTCTCAGACGAGTTCCTCGGCGACTCTCCCGGCGAGTCCCTCGATGGGCGGAAGGGGTGCATCGTTTTCGCCACCTTTCTGGATGGCGGTCCAAAGAGGGGGTGGGCCACCTCATAGCCCTCGAGCCCCTCACGCGCAAAAGAATATGCTGTGTGCCCAATGTTGTGCATCGCCAGAAGTTCTCCGATGTCGGCCTCCACCTTCGGGACGACGATGGCAGACAGCTCTGGCGGCAGCGCGCTCGGATTTCCCAGCGAGGGAGCCAGCCCAGTGTGGGATGCTCCGATGACGTACTGTACAGCCGACGCGAGTGCGGAGGCTGTTCTGAAATCGTACACGCGCACCGCGTTCTCCTCCAGCAGCGGGATGTAAGTTTTTGCGCTCAGTGCCGTCATATACAGCTCGAAGGGCATGAAAGGGCCGAGCCGCAGCGTTGTCTCGCGCTCCATCCACGACTGCAGTTCGTCGAGGGCCATGCGCATAGACCGGTCCGTGTGGATGTCGGCGCTGAATCGACTCGTGTCCACCCAATGTTCGAGGAAAATCAACACTTGCTCGTACAGACGCGAGAAAGATTCTGCCCTTGTGATGCCGCAGATGTCCTGCCAGAGTCTTTCGTACATCTGTGCGCATTCCGGCATACAGAGGCCAATCTGTTCCGATTCTTTCCACAGGCGGTGGACGTAGTCCGCATCCGGCGACGGCGAGGGAATGTGTGCGCGCAGCGCAGTATGGCGTAGTGTATTCCATCCGCCGGGGTTGCGGCTTTTGATGCTTTCGACGGCACAGAAGGCATCAATCGAATCGAGGGTCAGCCCCTCGCGCGATGCACTCTGAATCGCCTGCAGAAGGCGTCCGAAGGCTGTCAGCGAAAGCGGTTCGCCCCATCGGACCGAGACAGGTATGCGGAATGCCTCGGCGGTCTGGCGAATCCATGCGGCTTTCTGGCCGTTGAGACGACAGACCGAGATCGCGATATCCTCAGGCTCATAGCCCTGCGAGATCTCCGTGGAGATTTCGGTCAGCACGGTTTCGATTTCCGAAAGAAAGGAGTCGAATTCATAGTATGGAGAGGAGAAGGGGGAAGGGATGCTCGTCTTGTCGATGATGTGCGTATTGTCGGCGACGTCCGGAAACACGAGCCGAGCTCCTCCCCCAGAGCTTTCCCAAGCCCCCCCTGCGAAGCCAAGCCGCGCAAAGTCCGCCCTAAGGCCATATGCGTGCACTTCTACTCCCGGCGGCAGTACGAGCGGAGCCAGATGTCCGTCGAGAAGGTGGTTTTGGTCCAGATAGTTTCGATAGTGGCGTGCCAACAGGGTGAGTTCTTCGAACTCTTCCTGTAGAAAACCGTAGGGGAAAGTCGGGACCCAGCCTTCCCGCAAGGCTTCGACTTCGTACAGACTTGGAATGAGCCCCACCAGCATGGAAACCTGAGATGTCGATACCTCTGTGGACGGTAGGAGCCACGTAAGGGACAGCGCATTTTCAGGGCTGGTTTCTCGTGCGTTGAGCGCTTCGATGGCCCATGCCCACGTGTCGACCGGCTGGATTATGCGGAAAGCCCCATGCTCCCGCAGCACGGTGCAGTGTCGCAGGAAATGTTCAAAGCCAAAGAAACGGTCGAGAGCCATCGCCCTGCAGGCGCCCGATTTCACCAGCGCCTCCGCCCACGAATTCGCGCTCTCTTGTGAAGGAAATACGAATATCGCGCTCTGATTTTCCAGGTGCCGGCAGATATCGGCGCCTATGGGCGTCTCGATGAGGGCAGTGTAGCGTTCCATACTTATACGCGGGCAGCCGATGCAGCCTTCTCGAGCATGGCGTTTGTCATGTACCCTGCATCCGCAGCCTGATCGATCAGCAGTGTGGTCAAATCCTTCCACAAAGCCAATTCTTTTTCCCCCATACCGGACCCGTTCGGACCGATCGAGTCGATCCACGCACAGGCCGGCAGCAGCCACGCAAAGATTTCGAAACGTTCCTTGTGGAAATATTCTATTCCTCTATAATGATTTACTCCGAGAGCAGCGCGCATGAGCGAATCGGAAAAGCTCCACCGAAGGATCTCATGCGCGCTGCTCTGCAGCCACGCACTGGGGGAGGATGTCGTTTCGAGGTTGGCGAGCCGTCTGTCTTTTCTCAGTGCCCAGGCGATTGCCACCTCGATGCTCATCGAAATATCGCGGTCCTCTTCGGCTTCGGGCATCGTGCGGCTCAACTCCACCGCACGTTCCTTGAGTTTCTTTGCGATGAGATATTCCTCGATCACGCGGCCGACCTCTGGGTGGAAGCCGTCTGCAGTAAAGGATTTCCCCAACGCCTCCATAAACGAATAGACCAACAGAATGAGTCTGGATCGCGGATTGTCGAGCTGCAGCACCGTGGCCTCCATTTCGATCGCGTCCGGACGGTATAAGACGGCGAGCACGGTTTTAAGCCAAGAAACGGCACTTCGGACAGCCTCACTTCTGGAAGCGGCATAGCTGTCATCCTTACCAGCCACGGCACAGAGCCGAGAGAAGAACATCTCCGAGAATATCGACGCTCGCTGGATGGCCTCGGCCTTAGAGAGGTCCGATACCGCTTCGACATTGCTCAGACTGCCGATCGCATTGTGGAGCCCCCTGAAAAGGTCGGGCTGATCCGCCTCGAGAAGTGCATCGTCGAGGTCTGCGATGCCCTTCGAGTCGACAATCTCGTAGAGCCTGGCATAGCGGCCCTCGGTGTCGTGCACGTTCGCAATCTCGAGAAAGACCTTGCTCTGATAGCCCTCGAGCGGCACCGAAAGTCCATGTTCGGCGATATCTTTGCTCCGGTGGATGTACCAAAGGCCCGAACGGATTTCGTGCAGTATGACATAGTTGTCCGGCGCGGCTTCCACGCCGAGAGCCTGGGCCAGCGTTACGGTTTCGAGATGCTTGGTACCCTGTGGCGTTTTCTGTGCAAACGCACAGGACGTATGAATGCGTCCGGAGGTGCGCTCCCAGTGGTTGTTGTAGAATACGAGTGCGCGCTGCTCTCCTTGTCCGTTGGTGTAGGCAAAGACATTCTCGTCGATTGTGGAGTCATCCCGCATGTAGTCGAAAAGATAGAAGTGCTCCACCTCCGAGAAGAGCGCTCTTATGCGAAACAACGGAAAGATTTCGCGCTCGTGCCGCGCGATGAGGTCTTGGTCGGGGCTCTCGTTCCAATACGAGCGCCTGAATTCCATACCGTACTTTTCGCTGAAACCTTCGATCTGACCATGGGCGATCATGGGCAGCCCCGGCATGGTGGCCAGCATCATCGCAACACCGAAGTATTTGTCACCCTTGCCGAACTGTGCGACAGCGGTCTGCTCGTCGGGGTTGCTCATGAAATTGACAAAGCGCTTCAGGATGCCACGATCGAATTCCTGGGTATTCTTGATGGTGAGTCGATAGAGGGAGTTCTTTTCGTCCTTGAGCATGTTCATGAAGGCCGAGTTGTACACGCGGTGCATGCCCAGCGTGCGGACAAAGTAGCCTTCCATGAGCCAGAAAGCCTCGGCGAGAAGGAGCGTATCGGGGGCCTTTTCCGCGCAGAGGTCCACCACCTCGCGCCAGAACTCGTTCGGCATTGCCCTGTCGAAGGCCTCGTCGCTCATACTGTGCTCGGAGCGCGAAGGAATCGCACCGCCTGCGCCGGGTGCAGGATACCAGAGGCGACGGATGTGCTGCTTCGCGAGGACCATCGCCGCATCGAAGCGGATGATGTTGAAATGGGAAGCGACGTGGAAAATGCGCTCCTTCACTGCCTCGCGCACCGCAGGGTTAAGAAAGTCCAGCTGCGCGGTGTCGTTCCATGGCATGCCGCTGCCGTCGTTCCCGTGGTAGATGTAGCGGACTTCTCCGCTGTGCCGATCGAGCCTCTTGAACACAACCGCGGCGTCGCTGCGGTTGAAGTAATGGTCTTCCAGCCAAATGCCGATGGAAGGGTCGCTCGAAAGGTCCGGACCGTTGAAGGTATAGCCTGGGTACGGACAATACGGCAGGCTCATGAAAAGCTCCGGCCTCGTCCTGATCCACAGCGAGTCGATGCCCGTGTGATTGGGCACCATGTCTGCCGCCAGTCGAATGCCGTAGCGCCTGCAGCGCTCTCTAAAGTCATCGAGAGCTTCCCAGCCGCCGAGTTCGGGGCTTATCTCGTAGTCGAAGAGGGAGTACGCCGATGCCGCGGCGTCAGGGTTGCCGCAGAGTTCCTTTATTTTTTTGCTTGCGGGGCTCCGTTGCCATATGCCGATGAGCCAGAGCCCGTTGATGCCTCGCTCCGCAATGGTGATGAGCTCTTCTTCCGGGATCTGGTCGAGTCTGGATATCTCTTTTCCGTAGAACTTCGACAACTGGTCCAGCCACACGAGCGTATTTTTCGCAAGGAGCACGACCGACGGCATCCAATTTCTATCGGGACTGAATTTTTCGTATTCGTGCAAGGTGCTGCGATAGCGATACGCCTGCATAGGCCCCGGGCCTGGAGGAAAGCGCGGCACAGTCTCCTCGTTGATCATGTCGATGCCGGCCAGAAGCGTGAGCCGGAAATCGCCGAGAAGGTCGCCCCAATTTTTGATGATCCACTCGAGCTGTGCCTTGAGAGAGGAAGGGGCCTTCCTCGCAGGCTCTCTCAGAAAACTGATCAAATCGAGGGGTTTGCCATTGTTGTATGAAAGGCCCGGGAGCGTCTTCAGCGCCTCTTCGATGCGCGCAAAGACTTTCAGATAGGGGGCCTTCGCCGAAATTGTGCCGGGGCTGGTGGTCCCGGAGGGCGATACGCCGTCGTCGAAGAGTATTCGGTAGGATCCACATGCCGGATTTTCGTTGAAGAGACGGATCAGTACAAGTTGCTCTATGGCGAGTTCGCGATGGGGCTTTGCCCTTTCTTTGATGGCGGTGGAGGATTCGAGCCAATCTTCCGGCTCCGCAAGACCATCGTAAATCGATGCCGGCGGAAATTCGACCGCCAAGGCTTGAAGCACTTGATTGAGCGCGGCGTGTTCCTCCGGGGAAGCAAAGGCCGGACGCAGCATCTGCTCGAGCATTGTTGAGCGTTGCGTTCGATACAGTTCGATGATAATCCGGGCTGCATCGTCGATGAGGGCGAGCGCCCGTAGCTCTCCGGCAGAAAACTGAAATTTCTGTGCAAGGAGGCGCGCCGAGACGGCATCGGGTATCGCGATTGCCCCGGAAGGCATCCAGAGGTGTTTTGGAGGTGTGTTCTGCGATCGCAAGATTCTGCGTATCTGTAATGCCATTGCCCTGCTCCTCTGATAACTATACTCGCTATTCTGCCTGCAGGCAACAAAGAACGCAGAAAATACGCATTGTCCTGCGGATATGTTCTATGCTACTATAACAACATATTTACAGAGGAGGTCATTTTGTCAGGGCAAGTTGTGCATGAAAAACGCAAACAGGAGATCCTTGAGAAAGCTCTCGATGTGTTCGTCGAAGAGGGCTATGAAGATACGACGTTTCAGAAGATCGCCGAGCGCTGTGGCATAACCCGCACCATCCTCTATCTGTATTTTGACAATAAAAAACAAATTTTTGCCGAAAGCATCAAACGTTTTCTCAGCTCGCTCGAATCCGAAATCGCGGCAGTCGCCCGCGACGAGACTGTGGACAGCGAAGAAAAGATACTGAAGATCGGCGAAATCCTCGTCGATGCATGCGAAAAAGAGTCGAAACTGCTCTCGGTCGTCATGGACTATCTGCTGAGGCTCAAGGCTTCAGGAGGGAACCCCGACGAAAAAGTGCGCCGCCGGACGGTACGTATGCGCCACATCCTCGCGGATATCGTGATCGAAGGCAAGCGCCGTGGCGATTTCAGTGAGGCTACATCGGTCAAGGGCACCGTGGAAATATTCTTTGCGTTGGTGGAGGCTACTGTTTTCAGGCTGGTAGTACTCGGGCGAAAAGAGGCCACAGGCCTCCGCGAAGCCCTTTTGCCCTTTGTCCGAAGCATGCGTGGTCGTAAGGAAGAGCGCGCAAAAGAGTAGAAGCCCGCAGCCTAGAAGGTGCCGCCATTCAGCGCCATGCTGGCGACAAACAAGCTCATGATAGCGCGCTCCATGATGGAAACCTCTGAAATATACCGGAACGTCATTGCAGGGACCCCTTCATCGGAGACTCGCGTCACCCCCGCATTGTACGCCGCAAGCGCAGAAAACTCGTCGCCGCTCAGGCTGAGGTATTCTTCCAGATGGCTGAGGCCGAGTTCGGCGTTGTGGTAGGGATCATAGATGAGTTTTTCGCTCGCCCACCCGAATACAGAAGAGTTCAGCTGAAAGAGACCGCTGTTGAGCGAGCCTGTGGTGTTCTTCGAGCGGGCTTTCGGGTTGTAGCGACTCTCGACATAGGCGACGGCAAAGGCCAGGCTTGGCCTAATATTGTGCTCCACCGAGTTGTCGAGGATCGCCTTTGCAACATGCTCGGAATCTGTAATTGTAGAAAAAAACTTTAAAACCTGATCTTTAGTTTCTGTATTGATGTAATACCTTGAAATAGGATCATCATAACTAGTGTTGTTTGCAATATTTATAGAGAATAAAATGCTCGAACTGTTATTCTTTGAATTCCAAAAAATTCTATTTTCGAATAACGTCGCCGAAGATGATATTAAGAAAAAAGATGCAATACAGAAAGAAGCAGCAATGACAAGCCTTGCTGCATTATGTCTCGAAAAAAAATGTAGCTTTTTTTTAGATTCCACTCTAAAAAACCTCTTTAAAAACAACAAAATATTAATAATAAAATCCAATACGTTTGTAAAAATAGTAATAATCTCACCAAAATAGTCAAGAGGGCTAATTGAAAAATCGTTTTAATATTTTTAAAGTAATATGTTATAGAAGTAAAGACAACGTGGCTTTAAAAATGCTGGAAACCGGCCTTCATGTGTGATAAAATGTGTTTTCTATGAACAACGAATCGATCCGCATCATTGTTACGGGCGGAACTTTTGATAAACATTACGATGAAATAAAAGGCGAATTGACATTCGTCGACACACATCTCCCCGAAATACTCAAGAGGGCGCGCGTCTCCATTCCCGTCGAAGTCGAACTCAATCAACTTATCGATAGTCTCTATATGCAGGAAGAAAACCGTCGTTCGGTGCTCGAAGCCTGCATGCGAGCTACAGAGCGGCACATCATTATCACACACGGCACCGATACCATGGCGGAGACGGCGCGGCTTATCGGTACCGCGAAACTCGATAAGACAATCGTGCTGACGGGGGCCATGATTCCCTACAAGATTCTCGATTCGGACGCGCTCTTCAATTTCGGCACAGCTTTTTCGGCGGTTCAGCTTCTGCCGAGTGGCGTCTATATCGCCATGAACGGCAGGATTTTCGACTGGAGGAAGGTGCGTAAGAATAGGGCTCAAGGAGTTTTTGAAGAGATCGACGACCAAGGATCCGCAGTATGGCTCGGATGAAGACTGAAGCAAAGCGCGCGCTCATTCTTGAGACGGCGAAGCGTCTTTTGGCCAGTAAGAATGTCGATGTCTCCATGGGGCAGATCGCCGAAGCAATTGGAATCCCCGTGGGTAGCATCTATACGTATTTCGATTCCAAGCAGTCGCTCATCGAAACCATCATCGAGGAGGGATGGAACGAGTTCCGAACGTGGACAGAAGAAGGCCTTGCAGCCTGCAAAGCTTCCGAGCGGACGGCTGATGCACGGACGCAATCCCTCATTTCGCTGTCGTTTCTTGTCAACAAGGCGCTTCCGAAGCTCTTCAGCGACGTCGACCTCATCATGCTTCTGCTTTCGGAGACTGACCAGACGACCAAACTCGAGGCGAAGCTTCAATATCTGGCCGCCATGATCGCCGACATCGTGTCTGCATGCACCGTACCTTCCCTCTCGCATGTCGACCCTCGGCAGTACGACACAGGCATTACGGTGCTGCTGCTCGGGGCGCTCGAGACGCTCAGAATCGCCTCGAAGACCGATATCAGAATCAGCGCCTCCGACATCCAGGCATTCTTCAAACAAATTGTGGAGAACGCACTCGGTCAGGCATTGCCCGATATGGACTGAGCGATCGGATCCATGGTTTTACCGCCCAGGAAGCGAGACTCCCCAGTGGGCGCAGGGCGCGCACGCGCCAGGAAACCTCCGAATAATAGTCTTCGAGCGTTTTGCTCCTAAAGAGAAGCACTGCCTCGGCCTCGTCCGAGTCGGTGAACCATCCGCAGTGAAAGTTGCCTCTTGCAAAGAGATCGTCCGACAGAAATGAGGAGCTTCCTAGACCGAAATATCGCATCAGCCTGTCAAGGTAAGCCCTGTAGGTGGTTCGACAATCGGAGCCTCCGCCGATATTGAATATGCCCCTGGCAGCCTTGGGCAAGCCGCAGGCTTTTGCAAAGGCGCGGCCTGCGTCTTCGGTGTGGACGACCTCGAGGCGGGTCGCGGGCGGCACGTCGTAGAGTTGAGGAGAGAAGGGGAGCCAGTCGCTCGACACGACATAGGAGAGGCGGAGGATTGTCCATTCGAGGCAGCTCTCCATCAACAGACTCTCGCATTCATTCTTGGTGGCGCCGTAGGTGTCGTTCGGCGAAACAGGGTCCTGCATGGAGATCCAAGGGTATTCGAGCCTGTCGCCGTAGATCGCAATGCTCGATGCAAAGATGAAACGAGGGCTGCGCGGTAAAGTCTTGCACAGATCAAGGAGTGTCCTTGTACCACCGACATTGACGCGCCGGGCAAGGTCAGGTTTGCGGTCGGCTAGAGGCGGGATAATGCCGGCCAGATGTATCACTGCATCTGGATCACCGCCGAAGGTCATGGCCTCGGAGAGCGCACGCTCGTCCGTAATGTCTCCGTAGAAGACGCTGAGCCGGCCTCGACCGTCGCGCAAAAGTTCCCGAAGGCGTTTCTGTCGCCTTGTCCGCGCAGAAGGCTGCTCAAAGATGCAGACATCGTGTCCATAGGAGAGCAGCGCCCGAACAGTGCTCATGCCGACATTCCCAAAACCGCCTGTCACGAATACTCGCATATTTTTCTCACTCCTCCTATTATAATGAATGAACGTTCATTCAGCAACAATAAATCGTCGAAAATCGTGACTTTTTCCTCAACGCAGTCTTGTAGACGAGTGGGACCCTTATTGCACTGGCGGCTTTGTGCGTTTATCGTACGCTGCGCCTTTGCTCATTGACCAGAGCAGAGGCTTTTCGGTAGACTTGCTTCACTATGATCACAATCCACGAACTGCGCAGAAAATATATCGAATTCTTCAAGGCCCGCGGGCATGCCGAAATCAGTGGCAAATCGCTCATTCCAGAGAACGATCCGACGGTGCTCTTCACGACTGCGGGTATGCACCCGCTCGTGCCCTATTTGCTCGGCGAGCCTCACCCTGCCGGCAAGCGTCTGACCGATTACCAGAAGTGTATCCGCACCGTCGACATCGACGCAGTCGGCGATCCGAGCCACCTTACGCTCTTCGAGATGCTCGGCAACTGGTCGCTCGGCGACTATTTCAAGAAAGAAGCGATCCGCTGGTCGTATGAGTTCCTCACAAGCCCGGAGTACTTGGGCATAGACCCCGAGAAGCTTTCTGTGACGGTCTTTGCGGGCGAAGGAGAAATTCCCCGCGACGATGAATCCGCGGAGATATGGAAGTCGGTCGGCATTCCGCCCGAGAGGATTTATTCCCTTCCGCGCGAGGATAACTGGTGGGGTCCTGCGGGCGAAACCGGCCCCTGTGGCCCCGACACCGAAATGTTCGTCGACACAGGAAAGCCTGCCTGTGGCCCTGACTGTATGCCGGGCTGCCACTGCGGCAAATACTTCGAAATTTGGAACGATGTGTTCATGCAATACAATAAGACCGCCGATGGGAACTACATACCGCTCGAGCATCCTTGTGTGGATACGGGTATGGGCATCGAGCGCACGGTGGCGATGCTCCAGGGCAAGAAGTCGGTCTATGAAACCGAGGCCTTTACCCCCATCCTCGAGGTAATCGAGTCGATCACGGGGAAAAAATATGGCGCGCCCGACAACGATCCGGAGGTCGACCGCAGCTTTCGCATCATCGCGGACCACACTCGCGCCGCCACCTTCATCCTCGGCGATCCGAAGGCCGTGTTTCCCTCCAACATCGGCGCCGGCTACGTGCTTCGGCGCCTCATAAGGCGCGCGGTGCGCCACGGCCGCAAGCTCGGCATCGAAGGAACCTTCCTGTCTAAACCGGCCCGCGCGGTCATCGACATCTATGGTGAGCCCTATCACGAGCTCGTGGAAAATAGCGCGCGCATCCTCGAAGAACTCGAGCGTGAGGAGCAGAAGTTTCTCGAGACCCTGCAGAAAGGCGAGCACGAATTCGAGAAGATGTTGCCGAACCTCCTTCGAAACCCGGAGAAGATTATGTCCGGTCGCCTCGCATTCAGACTCTACGACACCTACGGCTTCCCCATCGAGCTCACCGAGGAGCTCGCGGGCGAGCATGGACTCGTCGTCGACCGGCTGGGCTTCGACGAGGCATTCAAAAAACACCAAGAGCTTTCGCGCGCGGGCAGCGGCCAGGTGTTCAAGGGCGGACTGGCGGACCACTCCGAGACAGTGACGAAGTATCACAGCGCAACACACCTTTTGCACAAGGCGTTGCGCATCGTTTTAGGAGACCACGTGGCGCAGAAAGGTTCGAACATCACCGCCGAACGCCTGCGCTTCGATTTTTCGCACCCAGCCCCGATGACGGAGGCCGAGATTGCCGAGGTCGAGCGCATCGTCAACGAGCAGATCGCACGCGACCTGCCGGTCACCATGGAGATGATGCCTCTCGAAGAGGCAAAGGCATCCGGTGCTATCGCGCTTTTTGGCGAGAAGTATGAGCCTATCGTCAAAGTATATACGATGGGTGATTTCTCGAAAGAAGTGTGCGGAGGACCACATGTTGCGCATACAGGTGAACTCGGCAGATTCAAAATTGTGAAGGAGCAGTCGTCGAGCGCAGGAGTTCGGCGCATCTACGCAGTGCTGGAAATCGTTTGGAATTAATGATACATTAAAATGACATGTCGTTACTCGATCGAATCTCAGAGCCCTCTGATCTGAAGAGCTTGTCGATATCCGAACTCCATCGTCTAGCAAAGGAAATCCGTCAATACATCATTGAGACCGTGCAGCGCAACGGGGGACACCTCGCATCGAATCTCGGCGTGGTGGAGCTGACCATCGCGCTCCACCGCGTGTTCGATTCGCCGGTAGATGCAATCGTGTGGGATGTCGGGCATCAGTGTTATCCCCACAAGATCCTCACCGGCAGAGCGGAGCGTTTCGGCACGTTGCGTCGGCAGAATGGTATTTCGGGATTCCCGAAGCGCCAGGAGAGCGAACACGATATTTTCGACACCGGTCACTCGTCGACGGCCATCTCTTCGTCGCTCGGCCTTCTGCAGGCCAGAATGCGCACAGGCCAGGCGGGCAGGGTCATCGCGGTGGTAGGCGATGGGGCTCTCACCGCCGGTATGGCCATGGAGGGACTCAGCAATGCCGGCCAGCTCGGTCTACCACTCATCCTTGTTTTGAACGACAATCGCATGTCGATTTCTCGCTCTGTCGGCTCGATTTCGAGATATCTGTCGAAGTTGTCGGCTTCGGTGCGGTACCAGTCCTTACGGACTCGCATCGATGCGACGGTGCTCAGTATTCCACACATCGGACGGTCCCTTTTTTCGCTGATCAACAGGGTAAAGCGTGCGGTGAAGGCTATTTTTTTCAAGGAGAATCTCTTCGTCGATTTTGGATTCGAGTATGTCGGTCCCATCGACGGACACAATATCTCCGCATTGATCGACGCCTTTTCGCATGTGCGCGAGCTGAACAGGCCCGTGGTCGTGCACGTGGTGACCAAAAAGGGCAAGGGCCTGGGGAAGGCCGAAGAAGATCCCGAAAGCTTTCACGGCCTTGGGCCTGCCTGTCCGGACATTCCAGGCACTGGTACGACAAGCCACGGAGAGAGCTTTACCACATCCTTCGCCGATGCACTCGTCAGAATAGCGGAGCAGGACCACCGTGTCGTCGCGGTGACAGCTGCCATGAGCTCGGGGACCGGTGTGGTGGAGCTGGGGCAGCGGTTGCCGCAGCGAGTGTTTGATGTCGGCATTGCGGAGCAGCATGCGGTGGCCTTTGCCGCCGGGCTTGCGCGGGGCGGGCTCAGGCCTGTCGTGGCCATCTATTCGACGTTTATGCAGCGAGCGGTCGACCAGGTGTTCCAGGAAGTCGCGCTCGCGAAGCTGCCGGTCCTGTTCGCGCTCGACCGGGCGGGCGCGGTCGGGGAGGATGGAGAGACCCATCAAGGGATCTACGACATCGCGCTCTTCAAGTCTCTGCCGAATCTAGTGCTCTTCGCGCCCGCGGACAGCGAAGAGCTATCTGCATTCATGAGTCTAGCGTTGAGGCTGAATGTGCCCTGTATGATGCGCTACCCCAAGGCCTACGCTCCATGCCCTCCGAAGTCAGTGCCACCGCTCGAGATCGGAAAAGGCGTGTTCGTGCAGAAACGAGATGGTGCAAAGGTGCTCGTTCTTGCGGTCGGCCCTCTCGCCCATACCGCCGCGGAGGTGAGCGATACGCTCGCAAAGGTAGGGCTCTTTGTGGATGTCTACAATGTACGCTTTCTTGCACCTGTCGATGAAGACGATGTCGCCTCGCTCTGTGCGCAGTATGAGGGCATTGTGATCGTTGAGGATGGTGTGCGGGTCGGCGGCTTTGGAGAGTCTATCACCGCACTCCTTGCGCGTAGAGGAGTAAAGGCGAAAATCGCAGCCTATGGATTCGAGCGTAATCCATGCGGACAGGCATCGAGAGAGGAACTGCTTGCAAAAGCCAGCCTCGATGCAAAGGGAATTCAGAAAACGCTCGGAGATATGCTGCAGAGTATAGGCATACTGCCGCAGGCTCCAGGTTGCCAGGCTATCGCGCGAATCAGCAGTTTGCCCGTCTCTGGCGAGGTGCAGCATGTCCGCTAGCGCATCTCCAGCGGCGACAAAGAAGGCCGGAAAGATACTCAGGCTTCCGCACGGTCGCAGATTGCGCTTGGGCCGCGTTCCCAATGACCTGCCTTGCATCATGGGTATCGTAAATGTGAATCGGGATTCTTTTTTTGAAGGGAGCCGAAAGCCAGACCCCACCAGTGCCGTCGAGGCGGCGCTCGACATGGTCAGGCTTGGCGCGGAGATCGTCGACTTCGGTGCAGAATCGACGAGACCAGGTTCCACGGAACTCGATGTAGATGAGGAACTTGCGCGGCTTTTGCCGGCCATTGAGGGCTTCCGCGCGGTAAGCGACGCCGTCATTTCGGTCGATACGCGGCATCCTGAAGTCGCGGAGGCTGCGCTCCGCGCAGGGGCGGACATCGTCAACGACATCGAGGCTCTGGCGCGGCCCGGCATGGCGGACATCGTCGCCCGCGCCGAGGCGGCCGTAGTGCTCATGCACATGCAGGGCACGCCACAGACAATGCAGCGCGCCCCCTCGTATGCAGACTGCCTCGAAGAAGTGTACTCTTTCCTCGAAAAGGCGACAGAGCGTGCGCTCAAGGCGGGCATTGCCCCGGAGGCGATCATCATCGATCCCGGAATAGGGTTCGGCAAATTAAAGGAACACAATCTTGTCCTGCTGAAGGGAATCGACCGGCTCAAAAACCTAGGCTATCCTGTTCTCATCGGTGTCTCGCGCAAGCGCCTCATCGGAGAGCTGACGGGAAGGGATGTCCCCGAACGCCTTGCGGGCAGCCTCGGCGCGGCGCTTGCTGCGTGGCTCAACGGCGCCGACATCATTCGCGTGCACGATGTGGCCCCGACCATCGACACACTTCGCGTCTTTCGGGAGGTCGTGCGATGAATGCCCCGGCGCTGCTCGATTTTCTGAACACGTTTGTCCGCCCCGTTCTCGACGTCGGCATCCTCGCCTTTCTCATCTACAAGACCTATCAACTCCTCGTCATGACCGAAGCTGTGTACCTTATTCGGGGTCTCCTCATCCTTGTGGCAATCTATGGGGCCGCGTTTTTTCTCAACCTCTCCACGGTGACCTGGATTATGAATATCCTCGTTCCCGGACTTGTGGTGGGCCTCGCCATCATTCTCCAGCCCGAACTCAGACGGATTTTTATTCAGCTTGGGCGACAGTCGATTCTCCGTCAAAAGAACACTGCGCGCACCTCATGGATAGATGCGGCCGTATCTGCTGCCACCTACCTCGCAGGTAAACGCCGTGGCGCCCTCATCGTCATCGCCCGCAAGGTGGGCCTCTCTTCGTATATTGAGAAAGGCATTCCACTCGATGCGATTATCTCGAGCAGCCTCCTCATTTCGATCTTTGAGCACGACAACCCCCTGCACGATGGCGCGGTCATCATTTCTCAGGGAAGACTGGCCGCTGCCGGATGTTTTTTGCCGCTCTCCGATCAACAGGATATCCGAAAAACTTTCGGCTCTCGCCACCGCGCGGCGCTCGGCATTGCCGAGGAGTCCGATGCGGTTGTTCTCATCGCATCCGAAGAGACGGGGGCACTCTCCCTCGCCTATGATTCGAAACTGTACTACGACCTTTTACCGGACGAGATTTTTGAGCGGCTGCGCATTTTGTT
>DIXD01000032.1 GCA_002435985.1 Spirochaetaceae bacterium UBA6089 | reverse complement strand
CAGGCTTCTGCTGGGCGAATACCGCGGGGCTTGCGAGCATGAGCAGCGCCAGCATTACAATAATTACTTTCTTCATACGGAACCTCCTGTATACATAGCTATACTTCTAGCCGCGTTCGCGGCTCAAATCCCTATTTCGATAGCCCAGGCGGTGAGAGATTTCTTTCACTGCCTCAAGGAGCGTGGGAGCCATCAATTCGATGCGCTCAAGTGTGTTTCGTTCAGCCGGCCCCGAAAGGCTTACCGAAGCGAAGACTTCGCCATGCGCGTTGAATATCGGCGCGCCGACACAGCGTAGATGGTCCTCGTGCTCGCGATCGTCGACCGCGTAGCCGCGTTCGCGGATTCGCGCAATCTCGGTCCACAGCCGTTCTTCTGTTGTAATTGTATTTTCGGTAAAGCGTGAGAGCCCTCGCTCGGCCACAATACGGTGTATTTCGGCATCGGGCAGGAATGCCAATATTGCCTTGCCGACCGAAGTGCAGTACAGCGGGGCCCGTATCCCGATCACCGAATACGTCCGCAGCCTGCGCTGCGATTCGATGCAGTCGATGTAGAGCACTTCATCATTGTCGAGCACAACGAGATGGACGGTCTCGTCGAAGCGCATATTCAGCCCTTTCAAAAAGGGAGCCGCGATGCGCACGAGATCGAGCCCTGTCTGTGCGCAGTAGCCGAGCTCGATGAGTTTGATCCCAAGCGAGAATGCACCGGAACCACTGTCGCGATCGAGAATCCTTTCGGCCACCAGCGTTTCGAGCAGATTGTGCACCGTGCTCTTCGCGAGCGAGAGCGCATGTGCGATGTCTGAGAGCGTACGCTCTTGACCATCAGAGAGAAGCTCGAGGATCGCGAGTGCCTTACGGACAGAGTTGACTTCAGCCATTGAATTTCCGTGAGATGCTGTTCATATATAGGAACAGCATTCGTATATGTGAATTATCACATGGGAATTCCGGACTGTCAAGAAAATAATTTTCTATCTAATCCCTCACATAGTGCGGCATCTGCGCGGGCAATTCGATCGAGATTTCAACCACACCCATGATTACACCGTCCTTGCGCCACGGCGCTTGGTGGATTAGTTTATGCACGCCCTGCTTTTCTATGGTATAGGTGTTGGGTTCGCCGGTTTCGAGGATGTGCTCGATGATGCGAATCGAGCGTTCCTGGTGGCAGGCGCGAACATCCTTGCCAAGGAGTGCCGTGCCGCCCCACTGGGCAAAACTGGCGGCGGATTTTTCGTTCATATACACCAATGTAAAATGTCGATCGATCACGGTGATCGAAGCATCAAATTCGTTCTGCCAGAGATCGGCTGGTTTTTTGGTATTTTGCTCCATGGCTCAAACATATCCGATTTTGCACAAAAAAATAAAGGGCGAAGGGGGTATAGGCTTTATAACGATTAGCTCTCTTCTGGGCGACACCTTGAAAACAGGAGACAAAGAAGATTGGCCTTACTACGATTCCATTATCAACGCGCCTCTGTCGATAAATCTTATGTTCTCTCTTTGTGTCGTGAGTCCTCTGCAGTGATTTTCACAAAGAAAGGGCAACCATACGATTCCCGTGGCACTCAAGAATTTCATAGGCCAGTTCGGGGTTGAGTGGGATATGCTCACTGCGGGCAGCATCATCACGATAATTCAGGTTTGTATCATGTTCTTCTTTGCACAGAAAAGACTTGTCGAGGGTCTGACTGCGGGTTCGGTGAAAGGATAACGGCGGTGGATGGCCAGGCGCTTTCGATATGAAGAAGCTCAGAATCGGCGTGATCGGCATTGGAAAGATAGGTCTTGCTCAGATTAAGGCCATCAAGACCATCGAAAACTCTGGCTATGCCGAACTCGTCGCCATTTCGACGCGTGACGAGGTCAAGGCGCGCGAAACCTGCGTGCAGTATCGCATTCCCGCATATTTCACCGACTACAAAGCCATGCTCAATCTGTGATAAAAGGGTATTGAGGTGACTATGAATTTCAATATCCGTGCGATTCGTGTGGAGGATGCGGCTGCGTATCATTCGCTCGTCAATGAAATCAAGGACGAGAAAAACTATCTGTTCTCGACATTGCGCTTTTCGCTTGTAGATACAAAGAAATACATCGAACATCATGAAGCGGTATCGAACCCCATCTGGGGAGCGTTCGATGAAGAAGGGGTCCTTCTCGGCTGGATCGATTTCAACCGGGGCAATTTTTCGGAGATTGCCCATACTGCAATGCTCAGCATGGGGGTAAAAAAACAATTCCGCGGCCAAGGGATCGGCAGCGCTCTCATGGACGCCTGCATCAAAAGCGCAAAATCGCTCGGCGTTGAAAAGCTCGAGCTTGAAGTCTTTGCCTCCAACACCGTCGCTCGCGCCCTCTATATAAAGAAAGGCTTTTTCGAAGAGGGTGTCCGGCTCAAGAAACGGAAGTTCGAAGATACCTACGATGACCTGGTGTGCATGGGACTCTTTCTGTAGAACCGCACCAGAGACGCACCTAAGGTGCTCTGATATCCCGGGAAATTTTCAACATCCTATGGCGCTGCGCCGGAGTTGCTGTAATGTGGCAGTTTGTGTTTTTCAGAGGACAGCATTCAGCGGGGGCGGTGGGGGGGCCGCCCAAGGTTCGATTGCTCAAACGTCTGCCCGCCCAAGGTTCGACCGCTTCTGCCAGGCAGCTTCTGTCCGCCCGCCCAAGCGCTCGCCCGGGCGTTTTTATTTCATCTCGGCCAGCAGCTTTTTGGCGTTCTCGTTGCCCATGGACGCGGCCTTTTCGAGGTCGGCCTTGGCCTGGGCTGTGCGCCCGGTGTCTTTGTAGAGCTGGCCGCGGAAGTACCATGCGTCGCTGTTGGCATCGGGGGATGAGCCGAAGAGCGCTATATATTCGTTGAAGAGCTGCTCGGCTTTTTTTCTGTCCTGGCCGGCGATTGGCGGCAACACCTGCCAGAAACGGCCAAGCGAAAGAATGGGTCCGCCCTTGTCGTAGGTCTTGTCGAATTTATAAGCATTCTCGAAGCCCATCTGCGTCTTGCCCTTGAGTCCTTCGGTCAGCGCTTTGAGTACACTGACACAGTCGGAGTAGGTGCCGACGCACAGTCCATAGTAGTACCAGCCTTCGATGCCGGTTGGATTGAGTTTGAAGGCAATTTCGCCGTATTTCATGCCTTCTTTAGCGACCGCGCTGGCTGTGTCTTTCCAGCCAGGCACGCCGTGGACGACAAGATAATCGCCGTATTTGCGCGCCGCCTGGGCTGCCTGCCAGTTGAGGGTGTAGTCCTGAGGTGCAGCGGCAGCGAGTTTGATGGCATTTTCGTAGTTAGACTTAAGGTCTGCTTCGTTTTGTGCGATGGCGGGAACGAGGGCAATGAGCAGGATAGTTGCAGAGAAAAGCAGGATCCGTTTCATACAGAGCGCCTCCTTGATGAGGCAAACGTACCCTGCGTGCAGTGTGTAGTCAAGGGTGGGTGTTTCCCCCATACTCTGTCGAGGTAAAGCACGTGGCTAAGGTGGTAAAGGAGAGGGGAGGGCAACTTTATGTTTTGGTGTAGGTGGTATACTTATAATCACTGAAGGAGCAGAAGATGAGCATGATACTTGTAAAAAACGGAGATGTGTATGCCCCCCACCGACTTGGGAATATGGATATCCTCATCGGGGGTGGAAAAATTCTTGCCGTTGGTCGAGGCCTCGATGTTGCTGGCTCGATGTCGTACGTCGAAATCATAGATGCATCCGGGTGCATTGTCGTTCCTGGCTTTATCGACGGACACCAGCATTTTATAGGAGGCGGCGGGGAAGGTGGTTTTCATACGCGGACCCCCGAACTGCAGCTCTCCATGAATCTCAAAAATGGTGTCACCACTGCCATAGGACTTTTGGGGACCGATTCTCTCACTCGTTCGCTTGAGGATTTGTATGCGAAAACGCACGCCTTCAACGCTGAGGGAATGACGGCATTCATGCTTACGGGAGCATATTGGTACCCCTCTCCGACGCTCACCGGTTCGGTTGCCAAGGACCTTGTGTTCTGTGATTCGGTCATTGGAGTAAAACTCGCCCT
>DIXD01000090.1 GCA_002435985.1 Spirochaetaceae bacterium UBA6089 | reverse complement strand
AGACCTGTCTTGACAGGAAAGTGCATTTTGAGGCCGCGCACGTCCAGCAGTACATCGTCGCGATCAGACATTCTGGGTCTCCTTCGCATAGAGCCAGCACGACGCGCTCTGATTGTGCTCGAACGACGTCACTGGCGGATATTTTTTTCTGCAGATGTCCATCGCTTTTTCACAGCGAGGATAGAAAGGACAGCAATCCGGCAGATCGATGACGTTGGGCGGCTGACCCGGAATGGAATAGAGGCGATCCTTTGTCTCCTGGTCGAGACGCGGGACAGAGTGGATAAGCCCTTGGGTGTAGGGATGCCGCGGCGACTCGAAAATCTGTTCCGTGCGGCCACGCTCCACAATTCGTCCCGCATACATGACACAGATCGTGTCGCACATGCCTGCCACGACGCCGAGCGAGTGCGTAATCAGAATGACCGCCGTGCCGAGCTTGCGGGTGAGCTCCCGCATGAGCTCCAGAATCTGCGCCTGAATCGTCACGTCGAGAGCGCTGGTCGGTTCGTCCGCAATAAGAATTTCCGGATTGCAGGACAGGGCCATGGCGATCATGACGCGCTGGCGCATGCCGCCCGAAAACTGGTGCGGATACTGGTCGATTCGCTTCTCGGGCGCGGGGATACCCGCCAGCTTCAGCATTTCGATCGCCTTCTCCTTCGCGGCCTTCTTGTCGATCTTCTGGTGCAGCATAATCGTCTCGATCATTTGGGTCGAAATGCGCAAGAAAGGATTCAACGAAGTCATGGGGTCCTGAAAGATCATCGATATCTTGTTGCCGCGAATCTCGCGAATCTCGTTCTGGGACATCTTGAGAAGGTCTTTGCCGTGAAAAAGCACTTCCCCACCCACAATTTTGCCGGGTGGTGTGGATATGAGGTTGATGATCGAAAGGTTCGTCACGCTCTTGCCCGAGCCCGACTCTCCTACGATCCCGAGAGTCTCGCCGCGGTGCAGGTCAAAACTCACCCCGTCGACGGCCTTGACGATACCTTCATCGACCGTAAAATATGTTTTTAAGTCTTTTACTTGAAGAATCACTTCGTCAGACATTTCGGCTCCTTGTCAGGTACGGTTCTTGCTTTGCGGATCGAGAGCGTCCCGCAGACCATCACCGAGGAAGTTCATACAGAAGAGGAAAATCGTCATGGCAATGCCCGGGCCCAGCAGTTGCCAGGCATACGATTCCATCGCGCGGACGCCTTCCGACACCAGAGTTCCCCATGATGCATCCGGCGCAGAAACGCCCAAACCAAGAAAGCTCAGGAATGATTCGTTCATGATGAAACTCGGCATCATGAGCGTGGAAAATACGATAATGACGCCGAGCGTATTGGGCAAAAGATGCCGAAAAATAATACGCGGCGTACTCGCTCCCATCGAACGGGCCGCCTCGACGAACTCGGAATTCTTCAGACTTATAATCTGGCCGCGCACCACACGCGCAATGGTGAGCCAGGAAACAAGGGCGATCGCGACGAAGAGCACTACAAAGCTCCCCCTCGCCTTCTCGCCGATCATGGCCATGATGATGATGACGATGAGCATGTACGGTAGTCCGTACATGATATCGACAATACGCATGATCAGATTGTCGAGCCAACCGCCCACATATCCCGATATTGCGCCGATGATGATACCAACGAAGGCCGCTGTCAGAGTGCCGACGAGACCGATGGCGATAGAGATGCGACCGCCGTAAATGATGCGCGCGAACATATCCCGTCCGAGGCTGTCGGTTCCGAGAATATACACAATCTGATAGTCGGGATTAGTGGTAAGCTCTGCCTTGACCTTTTCGAGCGTCTCCCTCTGACTTGCAAGTTCACGTACGACAGGGTCCGTCGTGTTGCCGAAAAACCCTTCACCCTCGTAGGTAAAACTGAAGGCTTCGGAGCTATCTTGATTCCCCTGGTCCGCGGCGCCGCCCGAAGACTCTCCTTGCGTCTGATCCAAGGCCCCGAAATCGAAGAAAGAGTCAATAGAGCTCTGCTCCTCCTGCATTTCCTTGACGCGCTGTTCCAGATCCACAATGCGGCTCTCGACCTTCTTGACGACGAGTTCTCCCGCAGGCTTAAACGACGGAGGCAGATTCGCATTGGTTATGACTTGTTTTCGGTAGTCTATGAGGATGCCCATATCGGTGAGAATCGGCGCCATAAGACTTACTATAATGTAGATGCTAACCACAACTAGACTTATCAAAGCCATTTTGTTCTTTCGTAAACGCTTCCACGCATCCGCCCAAAGAGAGACTGGCTTCATGACTTGATTGAATTCATTGACGGCGTGCTGTTGCTGTGTATTTGCCATGTGCCACCTCTTATTTGTAAGAAATCCTCGGATCGAGCAAGCCATAGATGATATCGACCACAAGATTGGCAATGATGAGAATCAAGGAATATACGACCACCTCCGCCATGATGAGCGTATAATCGCGGTTCAGCGCCGACTGGACGAATGGCCTTCCTATGCCAGGGACAAGAAACACCGATTCAATGACGATCGATCCCACCACGATACCCGAAAACGCAGGCCCAAGGTAGGTAACGACGGGCAAGAGAGCCCCTTTAAGCACATGTTTCCACACAACGGCCGATTCTTTAAGGCCCTTTGCCCTTGCCGTACGGATATAATCCGACCGCAACACCTCGAGGATGCTAGCCCTGGACAAACGTGCGATGTACGCGAAGTATGGAAAAGCAAGTGTCACCGCAGGCAAAATGATCGCCTTAAGGCCATGGGTGGAAACCCACTGGCCTATAGGCAAGATCTTCAGCCTCATACCGAAGACTAATTGCAATACAGGCCCCATAACGAAAAGCGGAACCGAGATTCCTATCACCGCCACCGAAACGGCAACATAATCCTGCCACTTGTTCTGATTGAGCGCGGATATGATGCCGACCGCAATGCCCCCAACAACGGCGAGCGCAAGAGAGATCACCCCCAACGACATGGAAACGGGCAGTCCGTGATCGATGATTTCGTTGACCGTCAAATCCCTGTAGCGGTACGAAGGTCCGAAATCCCAACGAAGGATATCGCCCATGTAACGCAGATATTGCTTGAACAGGGGTTCATCCATGTGATACCGCTTCAGAAGATTCTGAAGAATTGCTTCAGGTACATCACGCTCACGGGCAAAAGGACCGCCTGGCGCGAGCCTGATCAAAAAGAAACTCAGTGTGATCACGATAAAAAGTGTCGGGATGACGCTCAACGCTCTCCGAATGAAATACCGTGCCATTCGGAACCACTCCTTTCCTGGACGCAAATCTATTTTCTACATTGAATACTGTAAACTTGCGCGACCGGAATCTGAAATTCGGGAAGATATTTCCCAGGGAAAAGAATTATACCTTATTTCGGAGATTTCATCTACCTGAAAAAGGCCTTGATATATTCTTTCATATTCTAAGACAATCAAAAGGGTTGCCCCTTGAGAGGGCAACCCTTGTTTTCGATACACTCGACAATTAAGGAAAATTACTTTTTGGGACGAATGAATTTCCAGGGATGGACATTCAACGGGTTCGGATACCAGCCGTCCCACTTGTCCGTATCGATGAGGTTCTGGGTGACATAGTAGTAAAGCGGAAGAATCGCCATGTCCTGATCGATCAAGACTTTCTCAGCCTCCATCAACAACTGATAGCGCTCATTGCCGCTCGTCTCACGGGACTTCTGCAGCAGCTCGTCATAGGTCTTGTTGGAATACAGACCGTCGTTCTGTGTACCGCCGGTAACGAACATGTCGAGGAAGGTGGAAGGATCGAGATAGTCGCCTATCCAGCCGGCGCGAGCGATATCGAAGTTGTGTGACTGAGAACGGGTGTCGAGATAGGTTCCCCATTCCTGGTTGAGCAGGTTGACCGAAATGCCAAGATTCTCTTTCCACTGTGCCTGGATGAACTCGGCGATGCTCTTGTGAGACGATGAAGTGTTGTAGAGGATGGAGAGGGTCGGGAACCCTTTGCCGTCGGGATAGCCTGCCTCGGCGAGCAGCTTGCGGGCAGTCGCCGGATCGTAGCCATAACCCTTGGCTGGGGTATATCCGGTGCTTGGCGGTACGAAGCCGTTCGCAGCGATCTGTCCGCCACGGGTGACCTTGTTGACAATGTCGTTCTTGTTGATGGACATGGCAAGGGCTTTACGCACGCGAGCATCGTCGAGCGGTTTACGAGTGACATTGAAGATATAGTAGTAGGTACCGTACTGCGGGGCGACATGGAAGTCCTTGCGGAGCTTCGCTTCGTCCATGAGTTCAAGAGGAACGGCCTCCGTCCAGTCGGCAGCTCCCGACTTGTAGAGATTGTAGCCGACATTGATATCGTCGTTGGCAATGAAAGTGATCTTCTTGAGCACGACGTTCTTGGCATCCCAATACTTGTTGTTCTTCACCACGACGATCTTTTCCTGCGGCTTCCACTCGGAGAGCACAAAGGGGCCGTTGGAGACCATCTTGTCCGGCTTTACCCAATCTGTGCCATATTTCTCGATGGCATGGAGAGGAACAATGGCGAAGGCATAATGGCTCACCATGTCCGCAAAGAAGGGAATCGGTCCGACGAGCTGAACTTCGAACGTATATTTGTCCACCGCGCGGATCTTGACGCTTTCTGGTCCGGCCTTTCCATCCAGATACTCCTGCGCTCCGGCAATGTACATCGCGGGGAGATCGGCATACTGGAACGCGTTTTTCGGATCCATCTTGCGCAGCCAGGACTGGACGACCGTGTCTGCGGTGATCTCGACGCCGTCCGACCATGTCGTGCCCCTGCGGAGTTTGAAGGTACAGGTCTTGTAGTCCTTGCTGAAGGACCAGCTCTCGGCGACCGCAGGAAGCGCGCGGTTGGTGCGCGGATCGTTGATAGTCAGCCCTTCGAAAAGAGCTGTATAAATACGGTGCTCAGGCACACCTTCGACCGCGTGCGGATCCAGCGATGTGGGCTCGGCGCCATTCACCATCGTAAATTCTTGGGCGCTTAGACCGGCAACCGCGAGAAGCGCAAACAATGCGAAAAGAATCTTTCTCATACTACCTCCTCTTTAAAAACTTAAAGGTACAAATACTATATACTCTTCTAGTCCATAATGCAAGAATATTTTTAGGTGCAAATTTTTCGACATCCTGTGGCTGGGAATCGCGCTTTTTATGCGGCGCTGGCGCATTGCGCCTCTGTGCGCCGCGCCTCAGCTGAAGGAAGATCCGTTGCAACTTGGCACACATTGAGAGAAGAATAGAATGTGAAAGGAGAAACGACATGGACGAATTCTACGCACCGACAAAAATCATATTCGGGGAGGGCTGTCTTTCCGAAACGGCGCCGCAGATCAAAAAAATGGGTGCCACCCGTGTGCTTCTCGTGACCGGCAAATCGAACACCGCATCATCGCCAGGTTTTGAGAGCCTTTGCCGTAGTCTCGATGCCGCGGGCCTCCGCTGGTTCCATTTCGCGGAAGTCGGCCCCGACCCCGAGACGTCCACCGTGGACAGAGGGGCGGAGCTCTACCGCACACAAGGCTGCGACGCCCTCATCGGTTTCGGAGGAGGAAGCCCCATCGACTGCGCGAAGGGCATTGCCGCAAGCGTGGCGGAAGGGCGTCCCATCCGCGACTTTGTGGGAACTGGCCTCGCATTCACAAAGCCTGTCCCACCGCTCGTGGCCATTCCAACCACCGCCGGCACAGGAACCGAAGTCACCAACGCCGCAGTGTTCACGGTGGTTGACGAGCGCGGCCACCGCAGCAAAAAAGGCACCTCGAGCCAGTTCTACTTTCCGCGGCGTGCAGTCGTGGACCCCCTCCTGCACGCGAGCATGCCCCCCGCGCTCACCGCGGCAACCGGCATGGACGCCCTCACACACGCCATAGAAGCCTATGTCAGCCGATTCCACACTCCCATCAGCGACATGTACTGTCTCGAGTCGATCCGATTGATCGGCCGCAGTCTGAGGGCGGCCTGCGGAAAAGCACCTTACAGCAGCATACCCATCTCCGATTCCGCTACTGAGGCCGCCCTTGCGCGGCGCGACATGGCCTTGGCCGCGACACTGGCGGGCGTTGCGCTCTCGCAGGCGGGGCTGGGCATGGTACACGGTTTTGCCCACCCGGTCGGTGCGATGGCAGGCCTTGCACACGGCCTTGCAAATGCGATTCTCCTTCCATTTGTGATGTACGCACTCATCCCCGACGCCGGCGACCGGCTCTCCAGCATCGGGCAGGCGCTTACGGGGCACATCGGCATCGGTGCCGAGGAATCGGTGCGCGCAATTGCCCGACTTGCGCGCGATATCGATATTCCGGAGAACCTGAAGGCCGCAGGCGTACCTTCGACCTATTTCGAGGATGTCCTGGCCGATGCCCTTTCCTACAGACGAAGAAAAGCGAGCCCGCGCGCCTTTACCGACGAGGAGCTGCGCGAGCTTCTCGAACAAATGTACAGTGGGAAAGTAGAAGCATAGGCGCGCGAATATTTCTTTAGTGCTCTCGATCTTGTGCAAGAGAGAAGGAGCAAGGATGGGAGGGGTCCAGAGCATGAACGGGTACGGGGCGCCAAAGTGGCAGGAGCCCAGAGGATGCACAGCGAGCACAGGGGTCAGTTCCCAGGCCGCCCACTCACGGCGGTGGCCCAGCGAATGTGAGGCACGTACGAGGCGCTTGTTCCCGCGGCCCGCTAGTCCCGCTCGAACTCGAGGTGTGAGCCGCTTACGCCCTTTTTGACAACAATCCTTGAGGGAATGCGGCTGTAGAGTTCATCCACATGCGAGATAATCGCGATCGTCTTGTCGCCGCGCAGTTCCTCCAACACGGAGATGGCGAGCGAGAGCGACTCCTCATCGAGGCTCCCGAAGCCCTCGTCGATGAAGAGCGACTCGATGCGCTGAGCGCCAGCCCGCTCTTGAATCGAATCCGCAAGTCCAAGCGCCAGGCTTATCGCAAGCATGAATTTTTCGCCGCCCGAAAGGGTACCGACAGGCCGCCGCGCGCCATTCCACGCGTCGGTCACGAAAAGCTCGAGTCCGATCTTTTGGTTGCCGCTGCCGCTCAGAATGTCCGCCTCGACAATGTAGCGCCCACTGCTCATGCGGTAGAGCCGCTCGGAAGCGCGCGCGGCGATCTCTCGAAACTGAAGGCCGAGCACATAGTTCTTGAAAGGCATCTTCCTCTGGGGATTGAGGCTGCCGGAGAGCAGCCGGGCAAGTTTTTCCTGCCTGCCGAATTCTTCCGTGGTGGCAGAATATTCGCCCTTGAGAACCTCTGCACGGGAGAACAGCTGTCGAAGCCGCTCGAGCTCCGCAACAAGTTGAGCCCGTGCGCTGCGCAGCTCCGAGCCGGAAGTGTCGAGGGCCTTTTTACGCTCCGCGAGAGCAGCGCAGACCTCGACGAGGGTGCGCTCTTGTCGCTCGAGTTCGAGGGGAGACGATAGTTCGGCGCGCGCAGCGAGAACCTCATAGGCCGCACGTCTCTGTGTGTAAGCCTCTTTGAAGGCTGCAATGGCTTTCTCTTCCTCACGGATCCGGTCCTGGGACCAAACGGCGCTCAGGATATCCTCAAGCAGCTCGAAAACCCCAGCTTCGCTGATCGCATGGGCGGAAAACACTGCGTCGAGCGACCGGGCAAGGGTGGTGAGCCGGTCGGCCTCCAGCCCGAACTTCTCTGTCTGCGGCAGATCGCGGGCGAGGGCACACAAGGCATCTTGAATGGATGCTTCGGTGGCACGCCGGGGTCCGGGTTGGAATTGCGGATGAGGTTCTCGCGGAGGAGCCACCTCTTCGGAAGATTTCAGGGCATGAAAGAGGCTGTCCACGTCCGCCTTCTCGGCCTCGCCGAGGAATTGCCCGAGACCGGCAGCAAGGGTCGTACCCTTCGACGCGACCGTCGCCAGATGTATCTCCATCTCCGTGTTCACCTTGCCGTAGGCCACCTGCCACTCCTGCACGCGAGCCAGAGTCCGCGAAATCTCGTTCTGCAGAGTGAAAAGACGCGCTTGGACCTCTTGGAGCCGAGGCTGGGGATCGTCGTTCCCCACCTGTTCGGCAAGAGAGCCGATGTGGGCCTCCAATTCCGCGCATGCAATGTCGAGCGCAGCCTTTTCTTTTTGAATACGGGCATAGTCGCGCTCGGCGCCGTCGAGGCTTCGGCGCATCTGCTGCAATGTTTCACGCGCATCGCGATAATCCTTCAGCCTCTGTTCGAGCTCGCGCTGCTGCGACTTCAGGCTTGCATCGGCCGACTCGATCGCACTGCGCGATACCTCGCCGAGGGCTTCGCCTGCGTACTCGCGCCATTCTTCCGAGATTTTCCGGGTAGCAATCTTGAGTTCCTGCTCGTATTCCTGCAGACGGCTTTCCAGGTTTTCCTTGTTCTGAAGAAGCGCGGAGCGCAAAGATTTTATTCTTTCGACCGCCTCCCTCGCCTTCCTGACGCTCTCTTCGGTGGGTGCACTTTCCGGCAGACCCGCAGGTCTTGGGTGTTCCCGTGAACCGCATACGGGGCAGGGCTCGCCGGCGACGAGTGAAGCGGCGAGAAAGCCGGCCTGCGCATGTCGAAACTCTTCATCCATGCGGGCGAGATTTTCTTCGGCAGTGGCGAGGTCGCGGTCGATGGAGAGGATCGAATCTTCCGTACTCTGAATCTTACGTAAGATTTCGGAATGCTGCGCTTCAAGACGTTCCTTCTGCTCGAACAGAGCCCCTAGTCGCTTGAGCGCCTCGCCCGCCATGAGATTTTTCTGCGACTCTTCCTGAGCCCCCGGCTCTCCCGCCACAAATCTGTCCAGCTCCGTTATGCCGTCCTTCAGTGCGGCAACAGCCTGCTCTTGCCGCACACATTGTTCGACAGCATCGTGCAATCTTTGAAGTGCTTCCTGTCGCTGGTCCAGAAGCTCCGCCTTCTGCCGCCATGCTTCCAGCGCCCTTTGATAGAGAGCGGCGCGGCGCTGGAGCTCATCCTGCTCTTCCCTGAGAGAAGGCAGTTTTTTCTGTGCAGCCTCTATGTCGCCCCTGCCCGACTCGAGCCTTGTGAGCTCCGTCTCTGTCCGCAAGGCTTTGTCCAGCGCTGCGACGACTTCGTCGCGCTGACCGTCGACCTGACCGGCAAGGCTTCCGAGCGCCGAGAGAGTCTTCGCCGCCCCAAGCCGCCTTTCTCGCTCGTCAAAGGCCGGCTTCGACTGCTCGATCTCCGAAAAAGCCCGCCATGCCGCGAGGAGCGCTTGCCAAAAGGCGAGGCGCTCATTCTTCTGCGCGATCTCGGTCTCAAGAAGAGAGGCATCCTGCGCCATCGTTGCAATCCTGACGTCCAGTTCGCCGAGGCTTCTCTCCAAGTCAGCCATGCGGGCGGAAGGTTCTGCGCCCACCTCATTCGATATGCGCTCGAGCTCTTCGCGTTTGGCCCTGAGCAACGCGTCCAGCTGCACAACCTTTCTGCGGGCGATCTCGGTCACTTCGTCGTAGATTCTCACATCGAAAAGCTTTTCGAGAATCTCAACCCGCTCAGTGGTCTTCATCTCGAGAAATTGCTGAAACTCTCCCTGAGGCAGCAGCACGATCTTCGAAAATTCATCGGCGCTCAGGCGCAAAAGCTCGAGCAATGTCTGATTCGCCGTCGTGGGCCGGTCGGCCAAAAGCTCATAGGCTCCCGCCTCATTCATCCGGTACAGGGAGACCTCGCCGGCTGCCTCGGATTCTTTCCCTCGCCGGTTCTGTCTTCTATAGGGGAGGCTCCGGCGTACTTTCCACCGGGCAGATGAGGCAAAAAATTCGAATTCGATCCAGGGCTTGCTCCCTGCGGGGGAAAAGCGCGAGACGAGTTCACGCTCGAGATTGCTCCGCCCTCCCACGGCCTCGCCGTACATCGCGTACGCGATCGCATCGAAGATGGTGGTTTTGCCGGAGCCTGTCTTGCCGTAGATGAGGAAAAAATCGTCGAGAGCGGAAAAATCTATGTCCTGGCGCTGGCGGTAGGGGCCGAAGTGCTCGAAGGAGAGTGTCAGCGGTCTCATGCGAGCTCCTGTTCCGCTTCTGAGAGGAGCGATTCGAAGGCCTTCACCATCTCTTCCGACGGCGACTCTTCGAGAATGCATCGTGCAAAAGAAGCAAAGTCCCCCAAGGCTGCAGCGTGGCGCGCATCGCTCCGCGACAGACCGAGCGCCTGCCGATTCTCTGCATCAAAACGTCTTTCACCGTCAGGCAAGGCCTCGAACACTGCGCCGGTCGCCATTCTTTCAAAGGCTTGTTGGCGCACTGACACGAGATTGGGGAAACGGGCAGCCAGCCCATTGAAGGCGTCATAGACAGGGTTCTCATCCGTCAGAATCACCTCAACATAATCTGAACCGAGGGTGGATGACGCTGCCGTCAGCTCTGCATACCTGCCGCACACGCGCTTGAACGCATGTAAGGGCTCGAGCATGACCGGCTCGACCTTCGGGACCATCGCCGCGCCGAGTTCGATATACAGAAAGCCTTTATCGCCACCTTCGTCCCCGAAGGACATCGGCATGGGTGCACCCGAATACCACATCGTCGGGGACAGCGCCTGCATACGGTGCAGGTGCCCCAGCGCCCCATAGTCAAAACCATCGAACAGAGAAGCCGGCACCGCCTCCGTCCCTCCGATGAACGCGGTGTCCGATTCGGAGAGCGCTGCTCCGCGGACATAGCAGTGCGCCGCGAGGATGTTTAAGTCATACTCGCCGAAACGTGGACGGAGATGCGCGACGATATCCGCCATGCGCTCAGCCATGGAGCCATCGCCAGGAGCATCCTCCGATGCATCTTTGGGCAAATTTCGCCGGAACTCATGGTACGATCCATGGGTCACGAAGGGCAGCGCCCACACTGCTGCCCGCTTCCCAACCTTTTCCAGCACCAGCGCAGGGGCAAGCCTTATATCGCTCACCAGGTGAATGCCGACCGCTTCGAACAGTTCCGCCGCAAACGCGATGCGGCGCGGCGAGTCATGATTCCCCGGAATGACAAGGATGCGGGCTTGGTCCCGCGGGGTGCTGCGGGCTTGGCCCGACAGGGCGCTGCGGGCTTGGCCCCGCAGGGTGCTGCGGGCTTTCCCTTGCAGGACGCGCCGAAGATCGGCCATGAATCGGCCGAACATAGTCTGAGCGCCCTCTGAAGGGATACTGCGGTCGAACACATCCCCAGAAATGATGACAAGATCGGGCTCGAGCTCTTCCGCCCGCCGGACAATCTGACCAAGCACATAGGCCTGGTCCTCCGCAAGGTCTTGCGCCCTCAGGCTTTTGCCCAGGTGAAGATCGGACATATGGAGAATTTTGAATATAGTGTCAGTCGCTGGCATCGAAAACCTTTCCTTCCGTTCCTCAGTGTAGTATGTTTTTAGATAGGGCTCAATTCCTGGCGGGAGACAGAACCGTGCGTGCGCGGGGCCCACAACAATGTTCAAAAGGAGTTCTGCAATGGTATATCGCCGATTAGGTTCAGCAGGAATCAAAGTATCAGTGTTGTCGCTTGGCTCATGGGTCACCTATGGCTCGCAGGTCGACATCGACGCTGCGACGCAGATGATCAACTATGCCTACGACCGGGGCATCAATTTCTTCGACAATGCCGAAGCCTACTCGAAGGGCCAATCCGAGACTATCATGGGCGAGGCCTTCCGCAAACTCGGCTTCAGGCGAGGCTCATACCTCGTCTCAACGAAGCTCTTCTGGGGTATCAACGAAGGTCCAAACGAGAAGAACACGCTCAACCGCAAATATCTCCTCGAAGCCATCGAGGGGAGCCTTGAGCGCCTCGGCATGAAGTATGTCGACCTCCTCTTCTGCCACCGCCCAGACCCGGAGACGCCGATCGAAGAAACCGTGTGGGCCATGCACGACATCGTTTCCTCCGGCAAAGCGCTGTATTGGGGTACGAGCGAGTGGTCCGCCGAGCAAATCCGCGAAGCCTGGGAGATCGCCGACAAGCGCAATCTCCGCAAACCGCAGATGGAACAGCCACAGTACAACATGCTCGTCCGCACGAAGGTCGAAAAGGAGTTTGCGCGCCTGTATCAGGGCATCGGCCTTGGGCTCACCACATTCAGCCCGCTTGCCTCCGGCCTCCTCTCCGGAAAATATAAAGATGGCATCCCCAAGGACTCGCGATTCGCCTTGCCGGGCTACGAGTGGCTCCAGGAGCGCTGGTACCACGATGAAGTCATCGAGACCATCGAAAAACTGCGGCCGATCGCCGAGTCGCTTGGCTGCACGATGAGTCAGCTCGCCATCGCGTGGGTCGCGTACAACCCGAACGTGAGCACGGTCATCACGGGTGCGAGCAAGCTCTCGCAGCTCGAGGAGAACCTCGGTGCGCTCGATGTGCTGCCGAAACTGACGCCGGACGTGCTGAAGAAGATTGACGCGGCTCTGGAGCCGCTGCTCAGGATGAGCAACTAAAAACCGTGATCATCACCAATTAGAGAAGGATATTAATTTTCAATCCACCAGCGATTTTTCTCATTATATCGTCTCGTGTAAGGAGCGATGCATTATACCTTCTTGCCGTGACGATATAGAAAAGATCATAAGACGACAATCATCGATCACGGTCCTCACGTATCATAGCAACGGGGTCAGGGAAAGAAGATCCATCGATATCGTTCGGTAAATCCCGCACTTGTAAACTTGGCATGGCAACTTCTCTGCATGCATTAAACATAAATTACGCATGCATGTCAAAGATTGGTCATCCACACCAGGCTCTACTTTTGCCTCAGGGATGAGATGGAAGAGTATGTCTCGAAGCCCAACGACATGACCGTCCCAGCTGCGATCGGGGAGCTAGAGAAAATAGAGATGGTCCGTTAGGAAGTACCTCAAGGAGAGCTTGAGGCAGTGAAAAGCACCCTCACTGGTGTTTGAGTGACAAAATATTGAAAAGTTCAGAACTCTCTTATAATTCCAGAGAGGTGTCAAGTTGCGCATTATCGATTTTGTCCGGATTTTTTGCCTGTCCGAGATGAACGTCTATGGCTGCTGGTTTTTCGAGGCGCGCCGATTCACAGAAGGTGACGGCAAAGCGCCGCACACCCTCTTCGATGGTGGCCTGTACGGCAGGCTCTCCAAGCGTTGCCTTTGCCTGTGTCAATAGGTCGTTCGAAAGCTCGCTCTGCATGCGCGCGGCCTCTTCCTTGAGGCTGAACAGTGTGTTCGTAAGGATATTCGAATTTTCGGTGACGATCTCGATCGTGTCCGTGTGCACCGCAGGCAAAAGGCAGTCGGGGGCAGGGGTCGAGAGCGTAAGTCTATGCGTTTTGGCCTCCCATTGAATCCTCCAGGCCGAGGGGTCCGAAGCAGGGATGACATAGGTGATGTCGGCCACGGCGCTCAGGCGGATGCTTGCTTTGATGTTGAAGATTGCGAGCAGCTTGGTGGTGAATTCCTTCGACGCTTCGTAGCGCTCCTGCGTGGTCGCCGCGACCACCATCGGCGAAGGCTCGAGTTTCTGCAGATAGATGGTGAAGCGGGACTGTACATCGGGCTCGGAATGGCCAAGCACCTGCACGACGACAACCGTGATGACCGCAAGCATCAGCGTCAATATGAATAGAATCACCACCGGAGTGGAAAGTCGTACTCGGTCCATGGTTCAATCTCCCCAACGATCCTCCCATTCGCCAACGATTGCGGCGACTTCGCTCGCATAGACAGAAAAAAGATGCCCGGAAGAAGCGGCCTTCTCCTTCAAAATCGAGTCGAATGCCTTGTGTGCCACCTTGATGATCGATCGCTGCGCCTCATCCCTCGACTGCACAAAAGCCTGCTGATTCGAAAGCCCCAGGCGATGCGACTTTTCGGCCCAAGCCTTGCGGGCACGCCAATAGGCATATCCCTTCTCTGCATTCGTCTCGTCGGGGATTGGTTTCCACAATGAATAGAATCGGCTGTCCTTCAAAATCGCGGGTTTATACAGCGAAACGCAAGGGTATGAGCTGTCCGTATACCATACGATCGCGCCGCCGGGCACATACTCCACGGCCATGGACGCCGTAGTCGCGCTCTTCGGAAATATTCCCGGATGGACGCAGAGGTTCTTCATCCGGCTTAAGAATAGGCCCGGCTTGGGCGCTCCTTCATGAGAACGCAGAAGAGAAAGCAGTGCCTCGATTGTTCCCGAAGCATCACCCTTGTTCGTGCCGCCTGCTGCCATGCGCATGAGCCCCGCCAGCGACATAGACCTGCGCTGGTCGCCCTTTGTAAAGAAAAGATAGTGTGGGTCTTCCACATGTTTTTTCCAAGAATTGCGCTGGCCCTTGCGTCCTGGGTCGGCCTCGTCAGAACATGCGGCCCTCTCGTTGACGGGAGCGATCTCTTTTCGTGTCTGGGGATCGAGGCGTTTGTAGTCGTCTTCAATGCAGTAGGCATTCGAAATCGCATCCGCAATCATGGCCTTGCGCCAGGCCCAGCGCTTGCCGGCGGTTTCGATGACGTACGCCTCTTCTGAGTCCGCGGCAATAAAACTGTTGTTGTAGACGAGCCTGCCTTTGTAAGCCCCATTTCCGCCCTGGGGATACGTTTCGACGAATGAAGTGATGAAATCCACGGCCTCTTTTGCCGTCGCACAGGCGGAGAGCGCCGCCCTGAGTATATCCATGCCGAGCACACCGTGTTCGTCGGGCTTGAATCGCGAAAAGACCGCCTCGTTTCCGATCGCAAGGCTCTTACCATTGATGCCCATCTCGCCGCCGCTCATCCAGGACGGCTTGGAAAGCAGTATCGCGTAGCCCTTGTCCGAAAATTCGACACCCTCTCGTATGAGGGCGGTTTTCGGTTCGCGTGGCGGAATATGCACAAGCGCCTGGGGTTCTTCCGGATTTCGGTCTGAATTCTTGCCAAAAAGGACAGGTTTCCCTGCATTATCGTGCAGAACAAGAGTATCACACATGGGCTTGCATACCTCCTCGGGTGTATCCTCCCGCTGCAAGTCAACACTACTATGGTATATCAACTTTCAATATTCACGCAAGCTGAACAATGTAGTATCCTGAAAGGCAATGGACATTATTCAACACCACGCTACTATGTCCCGGTGCATAATTCTTGTATTCTTAACGCTCTTTATCACCGCAAGCCTACCTGTATCTGCCCAGACTTCTGCGTCTCCCCCCAAAAATCCACCCTCGGTTGGTGCCTTTCAGTTGAATACCCCTGGGACTCTGGCGAAAACCCAGGACATTCTGCCCGGAGTCCCATTCCCGCCGGCCTTGAGCGAGAGCGCAGTGCACGCTTTCTTAGTGCTCCGCGACAGTGTGTACAACGGTGTTGGCCCGGAATCTGCGGAAGCACAGGCTAATTCCCTTCTAAAAAGCATTGATGAACAGCAGCTCTCGGCGAACGATCGGGCATTGCTCGAGGCACGCATTGCATATCTCGCAGGTCGCTCCTGGAACGATCATAAGAACAAAAAGAAAGCGGTGCCCTGGTTCGAACGAGCCGTCGATGCCGCGCACAGCATGATTGCGTTGAGTGGGGAGACACCGACTGCCCTTGTCGCGCTTGCAGAACCTCTGGGTGAGCTCTCCCTTTTGAAAGACCTGGGCTTTTTGATCAGCAATGGACCGAAAGTCGGCCAGTACGCGAACAAAGCGCTGGAGACCGAACCGAAGAATATCAAGGCATGGCTCCTAAAGGCGAGCGCGCTCGCCTATCCTCCGACAGTCTGGGGCGGGAACTACAGAAAGGCGCTGGAGACCTATGTCACCATTCTGACGATGGCCGAACCGGGCCTACCGAAGGATGTACTCTTCGACCTCCGCGTCGGCATCGCCACCGGGTATGCCAATCTCAAGCTCTCCGAGCACGCGGCATGGTGGTTCGGAGCGGCACTCGAACTGTATCCTCAAAACCCATATGCGACACTCGAACTGGAGAAATTAACACAATGAGCACGACACTATTCACGGCCTACGGCGTAGTCACGTTTGCCGCCTGCATGTTTTTCTTCTTCATCACACTATCGAATAGCGTATGGCTCATGCGCACGTTCTCCATCGTGCCCAAAAGGAAGGGGCCCTCCGTGGCGGTGCTCATACCTGCGCGCAACGAGGCTCTGCGCATTCGTCCCTGCATCGATTCACTGCTTCAACAGCACTACAGTTCCTATCAGATCTATGCGATCGACGACAACTCGACCGACGAGACCTGGGAGATTCTCGAGGAGTACATGCTCCGATACCCAGGCAAATTCAAGGCTTTCAAGGCTGAACCCCTGCCTGAAGGATGGTACGGCAAGCCCCACGCCCTCCAGGAGCTGGCCGGCCATGTCAAGGAAGACTACATGCTCTGCACCGACGCAGACACGACCCACAGGCCGGATTCCATCGGCAAGGCGATGTCCATCGCCGAAAAATACAATGCCGATCTGGTGACAGGCTATGTCCATCATCTCATGCCGACTTTTGCAGAGGCAGCCGTCGTGCCTTCGATCTATATTCTGACCATGCTCGGTATGCCCTTGTATCTCATTCCGTGGACAAAATCTCCGATCATAAGCCATGCGATCGGACAATTCATGTTTTTCCGGCGATCGTTCTTCGAAAGAATCGGCGGCTACGAAACAGTAAAGCAACGGGCAACGGAAGATGTAGAAATGGCGCGCGTCGTCAAACAACATGGCGGGAAGATAGTGTTTGCCGATCTGAGGGATATCGTCGATTGTCGCATGTATACTTCCTACGAAGAAGCGATCCAGGGCATTGCAAAAAACTCCTACGATTACCTCGGCAAGAATCCCATTATCCTGGTCATGGGGACTGTGGCCGTGCCGCTCATCTTTTTCATTCCGATCATCGTGTGCTTTGTCGATATTCCCTTGCTCGGGCCAGGTTTAGCTTTTCTCAGGGCGTCGGCAATCCTGTCATTCTGCTCCTGGGCCCTCGAGACCATCGATCGACGCCTGCCTTGGTATGTGGCATTCATCTATCCGCTTATATTTGTAAACACCCTGTCTTCGCTCTGGCGCGGCTTCCACCTTGTGAACAAAGAAGGCGGCATCGAATGGAAAGGTAGAAAAGTGCGATGAGATACCGCAAGGGTGCACCTCTGACATCCGACACCCCTTTCTCGCGGCTCATGGGAGACATCCTTATCGCCTTCGCCGCGCTTCTCTGCTGGCCGCTGAGCCGCCTTCTGTACGATATAAAGATCGAAAAGATGTGGACTGGGTCGAATCCTCGTCTGCCTGCGCGCGCCATCCTGGTCAGCAACCACTGCATGCCGCTCGACCCGGTCTTCCACGGCCTTGCCGTTTTCCCCCGGCGCACCTACTACACCCTGCTCGAGGAAACCTGCGAAGCCCCCGTGCTCGGCTCGCTCGTGAGACTCTTGGGCGGCATTCCCCTCCCAAGAAACAGCGGACGCCTCAAGGATATCGAAGAAGCCGTTTCTCACGGATTGTCCACACGCGGCCTCGTCCACTTCTATCCCGAAGGCGAGTGCTTTCTCGGCAACCAGAAAATATTCCCCTTCAAGGCTGGAGCCTGTTATTTCGCAATAAGGTCAGGTGTGCCGGTAGTCCCCATCGTCACCATTCTGAAGCGGCGCCATGGAAGAAAGTCCCAGCGCATTCAGGTGACGGTGCGCATGCTCGCCCCCGCTGCACCACCCCCTGCCAGTGAAAACCCCAACACCACCCTCATCCGGTCGATCCAGTTCTCAAAGCACATCCACGATCTCATGCAGGCCGAAATCGAGCGCGAGGGCGGTGATCCATCGCTCTACCGGGGGCCCATGCCAAGGATCAGAGGGGTGAATGACTAAGCCTGATGGAATGGCCTCAACCACACAATTAGGTACCGCGACAATTGGGTACCGCGCCAGGCCTTCCCATACACTCACTACAGAAAGAACTTCATCGACAGCGAAAAAACGTTTCTCCACCCTGTCGTAACGAGTGAAGGGCGTCCCGCCCCGGTCTCGTCGACAGACCAGGTATAGGAAATACCATAGCCAAGCCCAAGCTCGAAGGGAATTGCAGCACCCAGAAATTCCGGCGGATCGGCGGGCCGCCACGTCACCACGATATTCCCAATGTGGTTGTAGTCGTAGATGCCGTCGTGGAGGAAATTTTTATCCATATATAGCAATTCCGTGGTATAGATGAGCCATTTATCGACATCGCCGAAAATCAGCTTGTCTCCGGGGTCTCCGGGATTGTTGCCGTGTCGCACAAACCGATACTTGAGCACGACGCGCCAGTCGGGCGCCGGCATCACTTCAAACTTGAACAGAAATTCGTCGGAGTTCGGCGGCAGATAGTAGCCGAGGTTTTCGCTGTCCTGCGTGTACGAAGTGTCCACGCGCATCCTGTAATCCGGATACCATGTCGGATAGTGCGAGTAGACGAAGGGCTCGATCTTGGTGTACTGCGCCGTGAAGGTCGCAAAGGACAGCCGTGGCACCGGCACCTTGACGCCGCCCTGCAACGCGAACATGTTGCGCGCCTTGGTGAAGAGCTGTGAGAGATTTGTGATCTCCATCTCGTCGGCGTAGAACGAGGCGTAGAACTTGCCGATGCGCGGCACGAGAATCTGCCCATCCACCTGTACGCCGAGGTTGTCGATATCAGCGAGTTGGTTCTGGTACATAACCGAGAACAAAAGCGGCGAGAAATACCCCAGCTCGAAGCGCTTCGCACCCACCACCGTGCTCGTTGCGGAGATCGTGAGCCAGTCGAAGGGGAAGAGCTCCATGCGCTGGAGTCCGAGCATTTTCTGGTAAGAAATAGCGTAGTAATAAGGATCATCAGCCGTGCCGTCGCCATCCAAATCCGCGTAAGCTACCGTAGTACTTTTTTCGTTACTGCCCTTTTCCCAGTTCGTCAGCGACCCCACCAGCCCCGAAATCGCAAAATACTTCGATGGCCGGAACACCGTCTCGAAGCCCACGAAGGGCCGCGCCGTCTCCGAAAGGGCAAACGAGCCCGAGCCGATCCCCCAGTCCCTTCGAAAACGCGAAAGCCTGACCATCACGGAGCCGTTATCGGTCTCAGCTGCGATGTCCTCACGAATATCGTAGCTCGCAGTGGGGTAGTCGAGCAGCGTGCCATCAGAGTTGCGCTGTGTCCCGAACCATATGTGGGTCGCATCCCACTCCTTCGTATAATCGTAAGGAAGGTAGAGGCTCTTTTCGATCTTGTCGTAGGTAAAGCCGGCCTCGCCTTTTAGCGAAAGCCAGGGAAGCGGATCTGCCGCTAGATACGGCACCCACCGCGAATTGAGGTGCCACATGTCCTTGAGCGCGGTCGAACTCGAACCGTCCATCAGATCGTAGAGCCCGCCTGCGTCGAGCTTCGTCGTCGCCTCGACCCGGATGCCTGCACGGGCTATTCCGTTTTCATCTTTCCAGACCGACTGCTCGACGCCCGTGCCGACCCTGAACTCTTCCGCATACTGACGGATGAGAGCCTGCTCGGTGGGCGAAAAGGCCTCCATGTGCCCTATCATCGTCGCCAATAGCTCAGCGACCTGTTGGGTAGTATACGGTTTTACCGAGGAAAGGCGCGTGACCACACCGCGAAGCTCCGCCGTCTCGATGACGGCATATACGGGATGTCCGAGTTCCACAGCGAGATGCCCCTGGGCAGAGACTGTCTCGAGCCCTGCACCGCCCAGCAGTATAGAAAAAAGTACTGCCAAAAAAACGGCCTGGCTCGGAAACTGCCGCAGCCTTCTGCTCTTCTGTCCAGAGTTCATGCTCTCTGTCGAATTTCCCTGATTCATTGTTTCATCCTGAATGTCATTCTGTTGCGCTCGAATCCATACTCGAGCCGGTCCTGATCGCAGAGCCACGAAAGATACGAGCGGATCGTCGACCCGACGAGCACATGCTGATTCGCATTGAGAACTATCTCATAGTGGGTGCACACATCAGCCACAATGTCCTCGAGCGAGGCGCCGTCTCGACGCTTTTGAACAAGGTCGACGATAGTCTCGGCAATCTCGAAGATCTTGGCGCGGTTGAGGCCGACAAGCGGCCTTATGTCGCGGACCGGCTCCGCATGCGAGGGCACACACCATTCGGCCTCGATTCCCTCAAGCACCGTGAGCGTCTCGAGCTCCGCCGCAACATCGTAGAAGAAGAAAATATGGTATTTTTCGAGAATCGGCGCCCCTGCCAGGGCATCTGCGGCAAAGAACACTCCGTCGGGAGTCATCACGCCGACCATGCCGAAGTAATGGCCCGGCAAAGAAACGATTTGCAGACTATCGGAGGCCGCTCCTAGTCCGTCGCCCTCTTGTCCGCTCTGTACGCCTTCAAGCCCCACCGGCCCCCATGACTTTTCTGCGCCCTGAGAACCCGATGGGTCTTTGCCAGAAGGTTTTCGGATATAAATCTGGCCCCTTTCATCGAGCGCGAGTTCGCAGGGAGGTACGAGCAGATGCGTCGCGCGCGATGGGGGCGCCATCAAAAATTTGTTGCGAATCGCCCTCTGAGGATAGCCCCCGGCAAGGAATGAAGGCTCAAGGTTGGGATACCGGAGGAAGGCCGCTTCTATCTCCGTCGCTGCAATCGCACAGCCTGTCCGCTTGTACACGGAGGCGTTGCCTCCGCAGTGGTCGGCATTCGAGTGCGTATTGAGAAGTACCGCGAGACTCACACCGAGACGCTCGCACTCGCGCACGATGCGCCTTCCTGAATCTTCGTCGCCGCCGGAATCGATGACGACGGCGCGCGCGGGATCGCCCTGCCTGAAAACATACAAGCCAAGATTGGTCGGGCCGCGAGCCACGAAGGTATTGCCCACAAGCGGTTCAAAAACGACAGCCATATGCTATTGTTACTGTACTTTATGGCCCTGCGCAAGGTTCTTCCGGGGCACACA
>DIXD01000114.1:47004-51416 GCA_002435985.1 Spirochaetaceae bacterium UBA6089 | reverse complement strand
GAGCACCATGAGGCGCGACTCGCCGCGCTCTCGTGGGGGATACTGGGCGATCAGCGTCTCAGGTAGATCAAAATTGAAGTCGTCCGTTCTCATGCGGCTGTTCCATTCCAAGATGACGATATGCGGCGGGCATTGCGATCCTTCCTCGCGGCGTTCGTGCGAGCATGCCTATCTGTATGAGATACGGCTCATAGTAGTCTTCGAGGCTCTCGATGCTCTCGCTTACCGAGACCGCAAGCGTCTCGGCACCCACCGGACCGCCGCCAAACCGCAGGATGATCGCCTTGAGGATTTCGCGGTCGAGGCGCTCGAGGCCGAGGGAATCCACCTCCAGCCTTGCAAGCCCATTGGAGACGACATCACTGTTGATGACACCATCTCCATGCACCTGTGAGAAATCGCGCATGCGCCGCAAAAGTCTGTTGGCGATGCGCGGCGTCCCTCTACTCGTCTTGGCGAGGAGTTCGATCGCGTTCTCCTCTATTTTTATGTCGAGAAGTCGTGAGGAACGGCGTATCACGCTGGCCAGCTCCTCCGGCGTATAGTAGTCCAGTCGGAGAGAGATGCCGAAGCGGCTCGAAAGGGGTGCGGAGACCATGCCTACCTTTGTCGTCGCCCCTACGAGGGTAAAAGGTTGGAGCGGAATTCGCACTGTGCGCGCCGCCGGGCCCTGTCCAATGATCCAGTCGAGTTCGAAATCTTCCATCGCAATATAGAGCATCTCTTCGATCGCCGGCTTGAGCCTATGAATTTCATCGATGAAGAGCACTCCTCCCGGCCGCAAATTCGTCAGTATCCCCGCAAGATCCTTGGGTTTCTCGATCGCAGGGGCGCTCGTAGGTTTGAAATCCGAACCCATCTCCGATGCGACGACGAGGGCGAGTGTTGTTTTGCCAAGCCCTGGTGGCCCCATTAAAAAGAGGTGGTCGAGCGCCTCTCCTCGTTCTCGCGCCGCCTTTATAAAAATGAGAAGATTCTCTTTGATCCTCTGTTGCCCCTGAAATTCCGAAAGAAAGCGCGGCCGAAGCGTGGCCTCTTTTTCATCTTCCGCCGGATTATAGATCGGACTCATCGGGCTGTGAGACAATGTCTCGTCCGTGGCTTCGATATTCATGATCCGGCCCCCGTCGACAGCTCAAGTAGCGCTTTTCTGAACAGCTCTTTCTCAACGTCCGGATTCTCCTGCAAGTCAGTCCCGAGGTTCGCAACCACCCTCTCCACTTCTTTCCGATCGAACCCCATTTCGACGAGAGCGCGCACGACATCGCGGAAGCGCCCCTGGCTGCCCGTCGCACCGGTCCCGGGTTCGCCCTCAAGTCCGATCAATTTACCCTTGAGCGCGAGCATCATTTTCTGCGCAGTCTTGGGACCGATGCCGGGAATTTTCTGCAGTGAGGCGAGGTCGCCATTGTCCAACATGGTCGCAAGCGTGCGCGGGGCAATGCCCTGGAGTATCTTGAATGCCTGTCGCGGTCCTATCCCCTCGACCTTCTGCAGATCGAGGAAGAGCTGCCGTTCGGCCACGGAGAAAAACCCGTAGAGCTTCATCCCATCTTCGTAGTGATGGAGCCAGGTGAAGAGCTCGGTCTCTTCGCCGGCGCGAGTAAAAAAGGCGGGATCTCGGACAGGAACGAAGATCTCCCACTCGACGGCACCAGTCGATATATGGAGCGCGTCCTCCGCATGGCCGCTGAAAACCCCTCTAATCCGGTTGAACATGTCAGAGAGTATAGCCCGCAGGGCCTATAGAGTGCAATGTACAGATGGCCGCGGCGAGGGCATCGGCAGCATGGTCGGGCTTAGGTATCTGCGGCATGCCCAGCAGCATCTTAACCATCTCCTGCACCTGATTCTTATCGGCCCGTGCCGAGCCGGTCACTGATTTTTTTATGGCATTGGGCGTATGTTCCATAAGCTCGATCTGCGCCTCCTCGAATGCAAGCCTGATGACTCCACGGGCTTCCGCGACGGGAAGGGCGGATGAAACGTTTCTGAAAAAATAAAGCTCCTCGATGCCACCGACATCGGGAGCGTACTGTCGCAGCAATTTCTCTATTTCGTGAAAAATATACCCGAGTCTCTTCCCCATGGGTTCCGAAGATTCGGTCAGGATACATCCGTGTGCGATTAGATTAAGCTTGCCGTCTGCCATGCCGACAAGCCCGTATCCCACCGCCGCGATGCCGGGATCAACACCGATCGCGACGACGGAAGAGCGGACGGACATTGCAGGAATCACTCTTCGAGTTCGGGCATTTCGATGTTGTGATACACGTTCTGAACGTCTTCATTCTCCTCGAGCTTATCGATGAGCTTCTGGATTTTCTGAGCAGTTTCGAGATCCACGCTGATATACGTGTCGGGAACCATCGAAATTTCCGCGCCGAGCGTCTCGAAGCCTTTGCCGTTCATCGCGTTCAATACATTTTCGAATGAAGCCGAATCGGTGTAGACAATAATCGAGCCGTCCTCGTTGACGACATCGTCCGCACCTGCATCGAGAGCGGCTTCCATAATCTGATCCTCGGTATATTTTTCGCCATCATAGGTGAGTACGCCTTTTCGTTTAAAAAGATAGGCCACCGAGCCGACGGTTCCCAAATTCGCACTCGATCGAGTGACAATGTTGCGGATCTCCGCCGCTGCACGGTTTTTGTTGTCGGTGAGTACTTCGATGAGCATCGCACCACCACCTGGGGTGTAGGCTTCATAGAAGAGTTCTTCGTAGGTCACTCCCTCAAGCTCGCCGATACCTTTTTTGATCGCACGGTCGATATTATCTTTCGGCATATTGGCGGCGCGCGCCTTGAGGACCGCAGTTCGAAGGCGCGGATTACCCTCCATATCGCCACCGCCCATCCGCGCCGCAATCGATATTTCCTTGATAAGCTTCGTAAAAAGCTGTCCTCTTTTTGCGTCGAGGGCACCTTTTTTGTGCTTTATGGTTGCCCATTTGCTATGTCCGGACATGAAAACTCCTTTGGCCTTGAAAATTGCCGCATAACGATAGCATGCGGCCTATTTTGGTGTCAATTGAGGAAATATGAACAACATACACTACACATCCTCTCTTGAGTTCAATGGCCGCTTAGGTCTTCAAATGAATCCAGGTTTTCCCGAAGCCACCATCTTCAGGCCGTGCAAAATAGTAATCGGCGACCGCAGTTTGAGTCTTCAACCAGTCATGGATGCCCTTGGCCAATATGCCCTCCCCTGTGCCATGGATCACGGAAAAACTGCCGAGCCCCGCGAGGCTGGCTGCGTCGATCTGGCGGCTCAGGACTTCGATGGCCTCTGTCAGTCTCATCCCGCGCACATCGAGCTCTGGAGAAGCTCTTGATGACCCTTCAGCATTGTCAGAGAGCTCGACTATGTAGTTCGTCTTGTCGGAAGAAGCCCTGCCTCTTTCTTTGTGAGGAAGACTGAGCGCATCGGCTGCAACCGGAAGGCGTAGGGCACCAACCTGCACGAGCACCTTTTTGTCGTCGAGAGCCCGAAGAACCGTTGCTTCCCGGCCATGATAAAGAACTTTTTGGCCGGCCTGCAGCGCACGAGCCTCGATCTGCCGCGAATCGGTCTGCCCGTTCTTTATCATCCTCTCCAGGTCTTCCGTCTCTTCCTCAAAACGGGCAAGCTCATCAGACTGTCTTTGTATCTCATTAGATACATTATGTAGCATTTCACGGCCATTCGAGGCTTCTTCGACCTTTTTGCCGGACTCGCGCAGCTCTCGCACGAGATTCTCGAACGTTTTTCGACTCTCCGAAAGAAATCTGCTGAGTTCCGCAACTCCCTGCCGACGAAGCTCGAGTTCCTTCTGTCGGATTCTCAAATGCTCCAAGTCCGCATTGCGGCGCGATTCAAGAGCTTTCTGTAGCTGCTGTCTGCGTTCGCGCTCGAGTAGATCGAGTTCTCGCTGTTTTTCGCCCAAGGAGCGCATCAAAGCAGTATAATCCGAGCGCTCATCGTCGAGGTAAGCCCTCGCAACCTCGACAATCTTACCGGGGATACCAGTTTGACCGGCGATCTCCAACGCTCGGCTTTCTCCGGGGACTCCCATGATAATGCGGTATGTCGGACTCAAACTGCGTGCGTTGAATTCCATCGAAGCATTGAGACAACCGGGCTTTGTATATCCATAGTTTTTCAGAACTCCATGGTGAGTAGTGATTATAGTCATACATCCTCGATCGAGAAAAGAATCGAGCAGAGCCATGGCGATGGCGCACCCCTCTTCGGGATCGGTCCCTGCGCCAAGCTCATCGAGCAACACGAGGCTGCGCTCTGTCGCCGAGGCGGTGATGTCCGAAATGATGCGCATGTGACCGGAAAACGTCGAGAGCGACTGATCTATGGACTGCTCGTCTCCGATGTCGGCAAAAACTGTATCAAAAACTGCAAATCCTGAAGTA
>DIXD01000114.1:9056-46917 GCA_002435985.1 Spirochaetaceae bacterium UBA6089 | reverse complement strand
GAGGGAATAGTGGCCGCAGCTCCTCGGTGGTCTCTCGGAGTATCGCGCGTATCTCTTCGGCAAGTCTTGTCTCGAGCTCGAGAAGATGGTTGTTGCGTTCGACAAGTTCAATCGGCTCAATGAAGACCGTCTGCCCAGTCGAAGAAAATTCGTGCACGATTCCCTTTATTCGTCCCTTGAAATGTGCCTTGACCGCAATGACCGTCCTGTTGTCTCGTTCGGTTGGGGAATTCGACTGAAGCGCGGCTTGAAGGTTTGGATCCGAGAGGTATTGGTTCACAATACGGAGATTCTCTGCTTGAGCCTTTTGGATGGCGGTCCGAAGCGAACGAGTCCGCGGTAGGTCTCGCAGCTCTCCATCTTCCGTCACCACTTTAAATATTTTTTTATGGACATCCGAGAGCGAAGGGGCAAAAAACACAATCCGCTCAATGCCGGGCAGGGCCCAGCGCTCATCATCTTCGGGGGCTGCCTCTCCACCTAAAGACTGGCCAAGGTCAATCTCTCCATCCGCAGGGGAAGGGTTTCTCGCCGAATTTTTCTCAAGCGGAGGACGCAGGATTGCCCGCAGAAAGGTAAAGAGCTGCTCGTATGATTTTGTCCACAGGCCTATGGCAAAAAGCTCGTCGACATCAAGCGATACCCCTTCTTTTTGGGCCTTCGGAAGAAGGCTTTCTATATTTGGAAAAGAGAGTGAAGGAATATCTTTGTTGTTCAAACCCTCTACAAGTAAAGTGAGATCTTGCTTCAACCTCTCCACTGATTCTGGCCTTGAGCATGGCAAGGTCGAGCGCATGAGGGTTTGTCCCTCATAGGAGAGACAGTAGCCCTCGAGTCGCTCACGTAATCGATAAAAATCGAGCCTTTCGAGACTGTGTTCGTGGGTCACCATTCTTCATCCTCGATGTCATACCTGGCATCTCTGTGCAGTTTCCCGCCTACGGCTCTCTTCCTGTGCTTCGCCTCTTCCAGCTCTCCGCGGATACGGAGATAGCTCTCGTAGCGATCATGCCAGATATGTCCTTCGTGCACAGCCTTCCGCACGGCACAGCCGGATTCGTGGGTGTGGGTGCACGAGGCACCAAACTCACAGTGCCCGAGAAAGGGAGCCATGTCCGGGAAATAGGCAATCACATCGTCCGGATCGATATTCCGGACAGCGAGTCTGCGCAAGCCCGGTGTATCGATGATGCGCAGGTCCTCAGCTTCGGAAAAGAGCATGGTGCTGAGCGTCGTCGTGTGCCTTCCTCTGTCGTATTTCTCGGACACTTCGCCGGTTCGCTGGCAGGCTCCCGGAATAAGGCAGTTTATGAGACTCGACTTGCCTGCGCCGGACTGCCCTACAAAGACAGAAGTCTTCCCAACCAAGGCATGCAGAAGCTCGTCAATACCAAGCCTGAGCACGACACTGCTCTTGAAGGTGCGGAACCCTAAGCGCTCGAACACCGACAGGCGTTCTTCGATGAGATCGCTCGATCCCAAATCGATCTTATTGCACACGATGGAGAGGGGCGCCCCACACTGCTCTGCCAGCACGCTCACTCTGTCGATAAAGCGTGGTCTGAAAGGCGGTGTCCTTGTACTCGTCACACAGACCACCATATCGATGTTCGCCGCCAAGGCCTGATCCGCGCTCCCTTTCTCGTTGTAACGACCAAAAACGTTTTTTCTCGGCAGAAGCGATTCGATCAGTCCCGTGGTATCCGATATCGGCTGTACGGATACACGGTCTCCGGCGGCGAGCGCGTTGTACCATCCATCCAGCGCGCGAATCCTTTTGCCTTTGATCGTGCATAGCCGAGTCTGGCCGTCTTCGCACTTGACTTTAGCGTGTTGGTTGCTGAATGAAAGGACCACCCCTTGCATGATGCCAACATCGAACACCGCATTCATAAAAGCTGCGGCAACGAGAGCCCGAATCGATGAGCCCAGGTGAGATAGGAAGGCGCCGGAGACCGGTCGCTGGTAAGAAAAAATCCCGTTCTCTTTAGGGCTGGCTTTTCCAGAGATGCCGCCCTCTCCCACCGGTTGTTTTGCACAAGCACACGGAGCTCCGACAGCACCTTGTTTCTAGAATCGAGAAGGCGAACATGATCGATGCCTTCCTTGGAAAGTAAAGTGTAAATAGTCTCTTCCAGCAACACAAAGTGGCTGCTCGCAAGGACAATTCTGTCGACGCCCTCGTCGCGCACATACTTGATGTATGGTTGGACCGAGGCTTGAGCGGACTCTGGTGAAGCAAAGGGAAGATGCTGTTCTACATAGTCGACCAGGTCCTGGGCCGGAATACGGATGACCTCGATGTCGGGCGCATGCCGAGCTATCAGATTGTCGAGATAGACATCTTCTGCAGCCAGTGCCGTCGTCATCAGCGCTATCCGCCGTGTCCGCGTCTCTTGGGCTGCAGTCGCTATTGGCGGCATGGCACCAATGATATGCATTGCCTGATGTGCTTCCTGAAGGTCCTTGAGCCCCACTAAGACAGCGGTCATGCAAGAGATGACGAGAATGTCCGGATCGAGGCGCGCACGAACCCTCCGAATACGCTCGAACAGGATGTCGCGAATCGTTTCGACAGATTTGGTCCCATAAGGGAAACCTGCATCATCGGCAACATAATATATTTCTAAATAAGGAAATTCTTCCAGAATCGCCTTAAAAAAAGGCAGGCCGCCTATCCCTGAATCGAACACACACACGCGCACATTACTTTTTTCTGTGGACATTCATTCCCCAAACAAGGCACTAAACTTTCGCTTCGCATCGGAAGCTGAGCGGCTCTCCCGAGAGGGACCACCATCGACATACTTTTCCGCAAGCACGAAAAATTCACAGTGGTTTCTCTTTTCCTTGTCTATGACATGTTCCTCCACGTTCTCGGCACAGTCCCAGTGTGCCCCGGGTGCGTAGAAGCGACACATACGGCACACGTGTATGTCCTTTCCACATATATCGCAGACATCGTTGAATCCTGGTTTATACCCATATGCCAGAACTCCACCGCATGCATAACACATATCCAAAATAGTACACGGTTCGTCGAAAACTGGCAAGCGTGTTTTTGGAGCGACTGTGCGCTCTCCCATCTTGAGCCCATGGGCAGAATCATGTAGGCTATACATATATGTTCAAGATCACCCCATGCGCCGTCGAGGGCTGCAAAAGGCCGGCATTTTCCCTCGAGAGTCTCTGTTGTCGGCACCTTAAAGAGCATCCTGAACGAATGCAACAATCGCTGCAGGAATTGAAGACTCAAACCGCTATTCTCAACAGAGTCTTCGATGGCGCATCGTTTGTCGGCATGGATTTCTCGCGGTATCGATTTGTGGGCTGCTCCTTCAGAAACTCGAAGACCCGACAGTCGATGTTTACCGGAGCATCTTTTCATCTCTGTTTTCTTGATCATTCAAGCTTTCTATCGTGCGATTTTTCTGGTTCCGACATCGATTTCTGTTCCTTTGGTATATCTTCGTTTGTGGACTGCAGCTTTGAAAATTCCGAGCTGATTCAGGCCAACTTCAACGGATCGAAGTTCGTGGACTGTACGTTTTCAGGTTCGAACCTATATAATTCAAGATTTCTGTCCTGCGATTTGAACACGGTGAATTTCGACGACTGCGACTTCAAACGCGCATTCTATATTCCTTCGAAAGAAGTCAAGGTCACGTTTTCGGGATCGAATATCGCAGAAGCTGTCCGTGACAGGGAGCACCTGTATCTATGAAAGTCTATCAGCATTATTCCGTGTTTGGGTTTGCAAACAGCTATATCGTCGGCAATGAAGATTCAAGGAAGGCTTTGATGGTGGATCCTGCCGAACTTTCGCCAACGATGATCGAAAAAATCGAACAACATCATTTCGATCTCTGCGGCATACTCATCACCCACAACCATATCCACCATATCAACGGCCTGTCGACAATCATGAAAATCTACAGTCCAACCATCTACGCATCCAATACCAGGCTCCTCGGCTTCCAGTGCAGAAAAGTGAGGGACGGAGACATCTTCATGGAAGCAGGCTACGAGATCAAGGCAATCGCGGTCCCGGGGCATTCTCAAGATTCGATCGTCTATCTCCTTGCAGAGAACTTTCTTTTTACAGGCGATGTACTCCACGCAGGTCTTATTGGAAAAACAAACAGCACATTCAATACAAATGCGCTCATTGCCCGTATACGACAGAAGCTTTTTTCTCTGCCGGGCAATACGGTGATATTCCCCGGCCATGGCCCCCCCACTACGATCGCTACGGAAAAAAAAGCGAACATCACCTTCCAAAAAGGGTTTGTTGAACATCTCCAGACAAAGTACGACTTTTTTGTGTGATCACGGAAAGTATTTTCATACGACGCCTAGGAAAAGGTCCCTCCCTCTCTGTGGCATCTTATACAGCCGGAGATACAAGGATATTCTCTGTGTCCAGTCTCCTCTGACCATCACGAGGTGGTTGCCGAGCGGGTCCGAGAGTAGTTCATTGGCCTTATCAGCGGGAAGTTTGAGTACGGCCTGCGTCCTGCATAGGCCTTCTCTGCGGGGGCTCGCGATTACAGTGGCGGGTGAGAACCATACTCTTTCAAGATTTTTGCCTCCTATTCTTACGAGCGTCACCTCGCCTTCGGGGATGATTCCTGCAACTGCAACACCGAGGCCTGATTCGAAGTGACTGCGAAGACCATATTCCGACAGCAGCGAGCGGGGGGCGGTGCAGTGCGCAATGAGCATTTCAGCGCCGTCAGACTCGTTTTGAACCGTGATCGCAGAGGGATTGGCCATCCAGGCTGCCTTTCCTGTAAGTTTCCGCATCCAGTGCAGTCCGAGAATTGATGGAATATCCCCTTCGCAGCCCGCATCGATCCCCTCGTCCGCGAGCGCAGAGAGTGCAAGGCATCCAGTGCTATGATCTTGCAATACCAAGTCGAAGCAGCGCAACGTGAGGGCATGGAGTGCATGTCTGACCACGATGGTTTTGAGGGCATACAGAATTTCCATCGACTTTCGCATATCCTCATCATTTGCTTCGATATAGAATGTGGCGTCCTTTCTCATATCTGGAAGCTCAATATCCTCTTGAGGCCTGGTGCGGATTTCTTGTATGGCTTCGAGAAGCTCTTCGAAGGCAATGGCCTTGAGTTCGACTCCCCACGCTTTTTGTACGGTCTCCGCATCGTGGCGAGACGCGATGAGCCAATCCGAAGGCTCCCCCACGACACCGATACGGCAGGTGCGCATCTCGCTTCTACTCCGCGAGACCGCAACAATGTCGTCTATAGCCTTTCCAAAACTGCCCGTAGCGTCGGCTTGGACAATCAGACCTCTGCCTCCGCTCTGCTTCGTCTTTGCGAGAATCTCGAGGGCCGCCGGCAGTGAATTCTGCGAAGGGTGCGCCAGGAGCACCACGGGCTCTCCTTTCTCCAGCATCGTTTCACGGGCGATGAGCTCCATGGCCTCGGCTTCGGTGCCCCCCGTGAGCACAAAGATAAAAAGTGGGAGCATGGTGTTTCTAGGGTGAACAAGCGTCGCCCCGAGGTTCACCATCTCTCCGCCGGCTTCTTCCAGCGCCCTCTCAAAGGTGTCCAACAATGTTCGCTTCTGTCGTTCGTCGTGTAGGATCGATGCGACGACCGCATACTGAAAATTCGCCATGTTATTTCCTTTCTTCCATTTCCTCAAGACATTCAACCAGAAAACGGTTCAGAATGTCAAAGCTGCGCGGCCGTAGGGCAATATGTCGATCGGTGCGGATAATTTCCTTTCTCCACCGCGCAAGCGAATTTGGTATAATCTGCGCCACATCGAGACCAAAGAGCGACGCAATCCGCTGCGTATCCACACCGCGTGATGTCCTGAATCCCATCATCAAAAACTCGAAGAGCGCAGTGTTTCGGTCTATGAATTCGGTGGGCTCGGATATTTCCGTCGGGGCAGCCATATACTGTTCGATATTCTTGCCGCCCGTAGTCCTGATCATGCATCCGAGTCTTGGGCTTTCCTCGTCCTCAGGATATTGGATCGTGCTGACCGCAGCGCTTCCCAGGCCAAGATACGGCGCCATGTTCCAATAGGCTGCATTATGCTTACACTCATGCCCATCCCTCGCGTAGTTCGACACCTCGTAACGTCTGAATCCATAGTTCGAGAGCAGGGCCTCCGCCTCATCGCGCGCCTGGGCCAGCTCATCCGCAGACGGAGCGACAAGCGCACCGCACGTGACCTGGCGATGCAGAGGTGCACCTTCCTCCAAGGTCAAATCGTAGACCGAGATATGGGATAGCCTCTCCGCAAGATAGGTAAGTGATTCGAGGAACGCATTCTTTTCGGTCCCTGTGTGTCCTTGGCGCAAAGGAATACCAAGCAATAGATCAGCCGAAAGCTCGAAAGGATATTCTTTGACAAGCTCGATAGTCTCTTTCGATTTCTCCACATCTCCAACCCTCTGGAGCACAGGCCACGCTTCGCTCGACAGAGTCTGGACACCAAGAGAGATACGCGTGACATTGGAAGCCGCAAGCATGTCGAGCAGAGATCTGTCCACGCTTTCGGGGTTTGCCTCGATAGTCCACTCGCAGCCTTCCATGGCATAAGGCGCAAGCCCTCTCAGCAATCTCTCCAAAGCGTCCTCTCCAAGCACCGAGGGTGTTCCTCCGCCGATATAAATCGTCGAAAATGGTCCAGCATTAAACTCCTGCGACCAGCATCGGGCTTGTTCAAGCACTGCGTCTATATAAAGCATCTGACGGTCGTGCGAAAAAAATTGTGGATGCTCCTGCGCCGAGACTGAAAAAAAATCACAGTACGAACAGCGCCCGGCACAGAAGGGGATGTGCACATACAAGGCTTTGATTGGAAATGGCGCCGTCTTGGTAAATCCATGGCAATGTTTCAAGGATTCCACATTCATCCGACAAGCCCTATTCTTGAAATGGGCCATATTCTGAAAAGCACCCTACCGAGTATGCGAGGCGCCGGTACTTCCTGCACGGGTGCCAACCTTCCCAGATTCTGCCGATCATCGGGAGCGTAATCATACAAGATTACGGATTCTATCCCATTCTTCTCTTGCACTATGTGCTGGATTCTCATCAATGAAGGTACCGCGAAATTCTCCCCAAACTCACCCTCGAGAAGGGAAAGACGCTGAAGCGTGACAAATCGCAGCATTGCATCCACAGCCCTCTGCCAAAAGGGAACGATCTCCTCGGCGCCGTCGCTTACGAGGACAAGGGTATTTTCTTGGGGCTGCCCTGCAAGGCCAATTAGGGTTTTGCCCCCGACACACACGTAGGGAACGACAACAACAATGTCTGCCTTTCGCAGCTCAGGCTGCATGAGATCTTCGCTCACCAGCCATGTCTGCAGCACAAAGCTCCTCATCAGAATACAGAGAATCACAAATATTCCTATATGAAACAATGCCTTGTTACGCTTTTTCTTCCGTTCGACTTTTTCAGCGTATCGAATGGGACGTCGACTGAACATGTCCTTATCTCTTACTGAATGCTGCCCATGCGGCTGAACGGGAAATAGATAAACAGCGCATGGCCTAGCACTTTTTTTTCGGCTACAGGGCCGAAATAACGGCCGTCGCGCGAATTATCTCTGTTGTCGCCCATGGGGAAGAGTCGAGAATCGGCAATAAACCATCCATTTTCGTAGCGTTGCGCCAGTTGAGAGATGCGCGTGTTGGAAGGATTTGCGTCTCTCAACGTCGTGACGCGGCTCATGTCGTACTGGAAGGCATCCTTGTTTGCGCTTTGGACAGAGATTGCCCCTACGTTGGCGGGAAGAGGAAGATTAAGCTCGGAATACGCAGACGCTACACCTACTTTTTCGATCTCGGGATATTCGCTGGCCTCTACAAGGCGCTGCGTCTTCACCGGCAGCCCCAGGCCTGTCATAAGCGTCCGCTCATCGAAAAACGCAGAGGCGCCCTGCGGCTTTATGAATACTTCCCCATTCCGCACGCGAAGAGTGTCTCCTCCCATGCCGACAGCCCTCTTGATGAGATAGTGAACGCGAGGTTCTCCTGAGGGTTCCCTGTCGATATCGACAAGTGTGAAGGTGACCATATAGAGAAATTGTTGAAAGATGGTGTAAATTGGCCCACGCGAAATATAGGACGGGTTTTCAAAAATGATGACATCGCCACGCTGAGGTTTGGATATCCCCGGCGTTTTCAACACGCCGGGAAGCAGTTCGGGACCATACGACAGCTTATCGACAAAAAGCATGTCGCCGACGAGGAGTGTCTTTTCCATCGACCCCGATGGTATGCGATAATTCTGGAATATATATTGATTTATAATAAGAACAACACAAGCTGCCCACAGAATGGCGTATATCCAGTCGAGGATGGGGTTGCGCTTCTGCTGCTTCATCTTTGCCCGGAGCGACCTTTGTTTTCTTCGAGTAAGCATATCCTCCGAAAAGACGACGAGTCGATCGAAAAAATCCGTTCTTTTCATGCTGTCATCAGGCTACCATGAGCGCATATCGTTGACAAGATGGTGGCCTTCGGCTAGGCTTCTTCTCTAATGAAAGAGCATGAAAAGATACAAGAGCAGGATATCGCGCAGGCCAGGGTGACGCTGAAGCCGGTTCTCGGTGTGCCGCCACGTGTCTATATTCCTATTCTATATATGCTTGTGATACTGGTTATCCTTTTTTTCATTTTGATTAATCCGGGGCTTAGGAAGCCTGGCGCCTATCTTATGTTTAAAGGTAATCCGGAAAGTGCCGCAGTATACCTCGATGGTTCGTATGCCGGCAACACGCTGGATGGTTTTTACATGAACCCCGGTACATATGGGCTCGAAATTCGCAAACGGGGATTCTCATCCCAGATGCTGAACGTCGAAGTACCGCGACGAATCTTCGCCACGCTTCTTTTCCGGCCGACCAGGAAAATAGCGTACCAACTCACACCCGATTCGCTCGATGTTATTCTTTTGCCCTCATTCAGAGAATTTGCGAGCTGGTCGTTCTCAGGCAAACCGAGCGCGATCTATCAGCTGCCCATGGTGTTGTCCAAGGCAGCAGCGGATGCTGCATTGACACCCCTTACTGACCGCGCTGCGCTTACCGTGCCGCTTCTTGCTGCGGGCATGAGTGTCTCGGAGAATGCCACTTCGACGAGGGATCTGGTGTATGCGAGTGCCACCCTCGCTGCTCCCGGCGGCAGTCCCCTGGGGCTCATCGCGTTGACACGCAGCGCCGTTTCCCTCATCGGCGGCTCCAAAAACTACGCCGCAGCAATAATGGAGATCATCCCCGAAAAGGCGAGCGACACCACGCGAAATGCCCTCGCCGCACTCAAGCAGGAGACATCCGCCCAGACGCTTCCCCAGCCTTCATCGACCGGCATCAAGGCTGTTGGTGCGCATTTATTCATCATGTTTGCCGGTGGAACAGTGAAGACTGTATACAGTTCGCCGGGCGGGACCCCCACCTCCTCTACGGCCGAAGTACCAGAATTCGGCCTGGCGGCCACAGAGGTGACACAGCGCCAATTCGCCCTCTTTCTTGAGGAAAACCCCGAATGGAAGCCTACGAACCGTGCCGCGCTCATCGAGAAAGGATTTGCCGATGCTTCATACCTTGCGGACTTCGATGCCTCAAAAGCCGACGACCGATCCGTCACCGGCGTGTCTTGGTATGCGGCCAACGCGTATTGCGACTGGCTCAGTAGACAGGCTCCCGCGGGATACGAGGTCGCGCTTCCCTCAGAGGCGATGTGGGAGACTGCTGCGGCGAATGCCTCGCAAAAGGTGGAAGCTCTTGGAGTCTTCAACAGTCGATCCGACACCGGCCCACTGCCTGTCGGTTCGAGCGGGCGCGATGCCTATGGGTTTTCGGATCTCTTTGGAAATGTATGGGAATGGACCAGCGACGGCTTCAGACCCTATGCGTGGATCGAAGCTGATTCTGCTGCCTATGATGAACTGATAAACGCCATTGATTCGAAGACGGTAAAGGGAGGCTCGTGGGCAAATAGTGCGGACCAGATTTCAATTGCGTCCCGCGGCCCCGTGCCTGCGTCGCACGCTTCGGAATTTCTCGGTTTCCGGCCCGCCTTGATAAAAAAATGAGATCACAAGAACCCATCAAAATAATCTCGCAGAACCGCCGAGCGTACTTCGACTATTCGGTCGAAGAGAACTTCGAGTGTGGAATTGCTCTGCAAGGCTCAGAGGTGAAGTCCATCAAGGAGGGGCGCGTCAGCTTCGGAGATGCCTTCGCCGAGATCAAGGGGCAGGAGGTGTGGCTCAACAACCTCCACATTGCAGAGTACCCCCATGCCTCGATGCTCAACCACGATCCAGACCGGCCCAAAAAGCTTCTGCTGCACCACCAAGAGATCAAGCGCATCGAGCGCCGAGTGCGAGAAAAGGGCTACACCCTCGTTCCCTTACGCATCTATCTGAAACACGGCCTTGTGAAGCTCGAGCTTGGATTGTGCCGAGGCAAGAAAGAGTACGACAAGCGTGCCGATATCAAAGCCCGTGACCTCGACCGAGAGGTCAGGCGTGAATTCAGGCTCAAAGACTGGTAATCCGATGCGTATCACAGGTGGGGTCTTGGTGGGACGAATCGTCAGAATGCCGGAAGGCGATTTGAAAATAAGACCCGCAATGGACAGGATGAGGGAGTCCGTCTTTGCCGTATTGGGAGATTTAACCGGTTCTTCGTTTCTCGACCTCTTCGCAGGTTCTGGCATTCTGGGGCTGGAGGCAGCATCGCGCGGTGCATACCCTGTTGTGTGCGTCGAGAAGGACAAGAAAAAATTCCCGGTTCTTCTGCAAAATGCAAGCATCTCGCAGCCACCCCTCTTTTGCAGGGCGATGCCTGCGGAGACCTTTACCCTGAGGAACAAAGCCGCTTTCGATATCGTGTTTCTCGATCCACCTTTCGATTACAAATTCAAACTGCAACTCCTCGAAAGGCTGGATATGTCTGCCTCGATTCATACAGGGAGCATAGTCCTCATCCATTTTCCCTACGAAGACCACCTGCCGGAGATTGTTGGAGATCTTAAGGGGTACGACATGCGCAGCTTTGGACGCTCCATAGTTCGTTTCTATCGGAAAAATCAGCACTTAGATTGAAACTTTCGGCGAAATCTTGCGTTTATAGTAAACAAAAGGTATAATGATTTGATCAATATTAGACGGAAAGAAACACGTAAGTAATAAATAGGTCGGCTTTTTAAGCCATATGTAAAAATGCTTTCCGCCAAGAGGTAAAAGTCATGAGTGATTTGCCATCTTTCCCTTACAACGATGATTTCTTCGAGATCCCCGAAGAGATCCAATCCGAGAATACAGAGCTCGCCGAGATTTCCAAGAAAGGCTATCAGCTCCTCAAAGAAAATCGTTTCGATGATGCGATCGAGTGTTTTGTACAAATTCTGGAAAAAGACAAGGAAAACAACTACGCTCTTGTCGGCATGGGAGATGCCGCACGGAAGCAAGAGCGCTTCAAGGAAGCGGCCGATTACTACAGGCGTTGTCTTGTGTTCCATCCGGGAAACAGCTATGCGCTCTTCGGCCTTGCCGACTGCTACAAGGCGCTCAATCAGTTTCAGAAAGCGATCGAGATATGGGAACAGTATCTTCTCCATGACAACACGAATATCACTGTTCTGACTCGCGTCGCCGACGCATACCGCAAGGTCCACGATTTCAGAAAGTCCAAGTCAATCTACCTGCGTGTCCTCGAGCTCAATCCCGACAATCACTACGCCCTCATAGGGCTCGGTCACCTTCATTATGATTTCAAGGAATATAAAGAAGCGCTCACGTACTGGCAGCGGATGGTGGAGCTCGAGGGGGACAAAGTCGACATCCGCGTCCTGACCGCCATCGGCAACTGCTACCGCAAGCTCAAGCACTTTGACAAAGGCATCCCATACTTCGAAAAGGCGCTCGAAAAAGAGCCTCAAAATTTCTATGCACTCTTCGGAATCGCCGATTGCTACAGAGGCGTCGGCAAACAGAACATGTCGCTAGTCTATTGGAACAAGATCCTCGAACAAGACCCGAAGAACAAGGTCATCCTGACGCGCGCCGGGGATGCCTACCGCAACATGGGAAATTTAGAGAAGGCTTCCGAATACTACCAAAATGCCCTCAACATCGAATTCGACATCTATGCGGTCCTTGGCCTTGCAGTGATCGCGCGCCAACAGGGGAAATACGACGAAGCAGTGGCCAGCCTACGCTCGCTGCTGCAGAACGATCCGAAAAACTATCGCATCTATATTGAACTTGCGCAGACCTATCTCATGAACAACCAGCGCCAGCAAGCCATCGAAGTGTTGACCGAATTTCAACAGATGGGCATCAAGAATCCCGTCATTCAGGAAGCCCTGTCCAAGCTTTCAGGAAAGGCATGAGTCAAGATTTAGCCTACAAGCACGATGCAGTATATCCAAGCGGCTTGTCTCTCGATGAATTAGCCGCGCTTCTGGCGCAAGAACCGCCCTACCGTGCGAACCAGGCCTTCGCCTGGTTCGCCAAGGGCGTACTCTCATTCGAAGCAATGACCAATATGCCACAGCGTTTGCGCACGCGCCTTTCCGAATATTTCGACGGGCATACACGCTCATCGACCGTGGAGAAGAGTCTCGTCGACGAAGACGGATCGTTGAAACTGCAGATCAGACTTCGCGACGGCGCCGCAGTCGAGTGTGTGCTTCTGGAGGACATCGAAGGCAGAAAGACGGCATGCCTCTCGAGCCAGGTGGGCTGCCCAATGGGCTGCACATTCTGCAAGACCGGCGGGCTCGGCTTCCTCCGGAATCTTGGCCCCGACGAGATACTCGAGCAATTCCATCATCTGCGCGATGCGCGCGGCTTTATCTCGAATGTGGTGTTCATGGGAATGGGCGAGCCCCTCTTGAACCTCGACAACGTCAGAAAGGCTATCACTATTCTCTCGCACCCTAAAGGCATAGGGATGTCGATGCGGAAGATCACCATCTCCACGAGCGGCATCGTTCCCGGCATTCTGGACATTGCGAATGCGGGGCCTTTCGTACGGCTCGCAGTCTCTATCACTTCCGCGAATCCGAACCTCCGCACGCAGCTTATGCCCGTCAACAAGACCTGGCCCCTTGCTGATCTCAAGGCCGCCCTGCTGGAGTACCAGAGAAATACTCATGAGCGTATCACGCTCGAAGTAGTGCTTCTCGGCAATGTGAATACCCACGAAAACGACGCGCTGGAACTCGCCGACTGGATACATCCCCTGAAGGCGCAGGTCAACCTTATCGCGTGGAACCCTATAGCCGGCATGCCCTTCGAGACGCCCACAGCTCGGCAGGTGAGGCTGTTCTCTGAAGTGCTCGAACGCAAGGGCATCGTCACGGTTCAGCGGATGAGCCGAGGTCGAGGCGTCATGGGAGCCTGCGGCCAGCTCGGTGATACGCTCAAAACAACAAGAGAACACTAACGCGTGCCGGGGTTGTCCATCTCGCGGTTCATTTCGCTGTATATGTCGGCGATCTTACGGGTGAGTCTTGCAATGCGGTGATCAATGGCTTCAAGGCTGAGCGCCGAAAGGGAGGAGGCAGGTATCTGTGTACCATCCCCTTCGGCGAGCGCAATGTCGCGTGATCTTCTGGCCCATTCGAGCGCCTGCGCCTCATCTCTTAGGAAATGTTCATAGAGCTTCGCCTTCGCCACACAACCAAAGAGAGACTCACCATCCATGGCGAGAATAGTTTTCACGTAGAGCTCCCTATTGCGCTCTTTCCATGCAATCGAGGCCAGAAGTCGCAGAGCCCTCATCCTCGCGACACCCGTCAGTTCGAAGAGCCTTGGGTTATCGCGAACCATGAGCAGAACGCGCTTGGCTTCTTCTACCCTGCCTGTCTTCAATAGTCTGCGCGCCAATCCTACAGGATCGATGGAGTATTGAAAAAGCACACTTTCCGGTGCGCGGTATATGGACTCTATAAGGATAAAGAGCTGGGCGAGCGATACCACATCCTGCACATTGTGGTGCCAGACGAGCGACAAAAGTGCGCTCTGCTCATCTCGCGGCATTTCAGTCTTCACATAGTCGAGCCAGACTCTCGGCACGAGGGATGCTGGGATATCTTCGTCCCTTTCTTTTTTCAAAAGCAAGGCCTCCATCGAGGCGAGAGAACAAGAAGGGACCTTTGTGCCCCAGAAACGCCTGCAATCGTGGAGTATGTCGATGTGGCGGATGAGGGGCATAGCAATTCTGTTCAGCACACTGCGAGTCTGCAAAAGCGGAAGATCGAAGGCGGCCCCATTATAGCTCACAACCCAATCGGCCTTTGCAATCTGAGAGATGATCAAGGCGAGAAACTCGCGTTCCCCCGGATAATCACAGAGAAAGGTCTGCCTGAGCACCAGATCTGCGCCCTCGAAATGCCCCACTGTCGAGAGAAAGGCGATAGTGCCCGCGCCTCCGGAGAGCCCCGTCGTCTCGAGGTCGAAAAACACAATTCGCTCCGCAGGAATCGCCGGCAGAGTCGGGGCATGAGGATAGGTGCCTTCTTGATCTCTACGCCCATCTTCGTGCATCGGCCTCATGAGGTGTGGGGAAAAAACGATGGGAGCCCCACTACAAGGTCTGTCGATCTCCCTCATCCACACAAAGGGCGCGGTCTCGGTCCAGCCTTCGGGCATGTCCCTTTTTCTATGCGGCAAGTAGACATGGTGATCGTTGCTGTTTTTTATCAGCGCTAGGCGGTCTTTCAAGTTCACCGTGACGACCCTCGACAGGCTGAATTAGGGAAAACTACAATTTCAAGATTCCAGTGCACCGTACAACAACCTCAAAAATTGCAAGGCCAAAGCCTTGTTCTCGGCGCCGGCCATCTCCACTCCTATGCACGATGGGCAGCCCCCTTCACAGGGACAGCCGGCAAGCCTCTCAACGGCCGAAGCAATGCACTCTTTCAGATTCGCTTGAAGCGCCTCCGCAATACCTACTCCTCCCGGATACATATCGTAGAAATACATTGAGGAACTTGTGAAGAACAGGTCTCGAACACGCGAGGCAAAACCGATATCGTGAATATCGCAGAGAATGCGGGCCGGTGCGAGCTGTCGGATAAGGTTCGTCACGCCGCGCAGTATCCCATCTGCCTTTTCAGGCGCAAGACTGCGCAGGAGCTTCGCGCTCTGGCTCTCCGGCTTGAGTACGATCATCAGAGCCCGTGTCTGCATCTCCTCGGGAGGAAGCCAAATTTCGCCGTAACCGACATTCTCGTTGGTGTTGAAGCGAAGTTTTTTGTATTTCTCCACTTGTCCTCGCACCAAAATATCGCCCAGTATCAAGCGGAGCTGGTCAAGCGTCTCGATTGAATCTTGCGACAGCACCTGAATATCCCGTTTTACGATAGAATCTGTCCAGTAATCGGCGTCACTCTTTTCTACAAGGCATAGATGCTTTTCCAGATCGAGCGTCTTGACCTGATACTGTGTCCCTAAATGAATATAGACTGCGTTCTCGAAGAGCAGTTCTTTTGCACTAGGGCGGTCCATTTCTCCGATGACGTCGTGGCGCCCCTTCGTCACATCCACGATGACCACATTCTCGGTTGTTGCGGTGCGCAGCGAGATTTTTTCACCGGGATACCCCTCGGCAGACCAGAAATAGCGCCCGGCAGTATGCCGGACGATCCCTTCCTCCTCAAGATATTCGAGCGCTTCTTGGGTGAGTTGGGCGGCCTTCTGGTTCGATGGATCTGGTGAAAAAGCCTCGCCCTCCGCAAAGGGCAGCTCAAACGCGGCACACTTGAGATGGTCGGTAAAAATATAGGGGTTATAGGCATCGATATGCGCATGCTCGGCCGACCTCGAAAGGAAATACTCGGGGTGGGCTGCGAAATACTGATCGAGAGGTGCGGAAGAGGCCACATAGACAGCAAGCGAGAGGCCGGAAGTCCGCCCCGCCCTCCCCACTTGCTGCCAAAACGAGGCAATGCTGCCCGGGTAGCCTGTGATGACCGACGCATCGAGGCCCCCTATATCGATGCCGAGTTCGAGCGCGTTTGTCGAGACGACGCCGTGTATCTCTCCATCCCTCAATCCCTTCTCTATTGCACGCCGTTCCGAAGGCAAAAGGCCTGAGCGATAAGGCTTCACGACAATACCGAAGTCCCGGTTGTAGGGATTCTCGAGTTTCTGACTCAGATACCTTGCAAGGAGCTCAACCTGAAGGCGCGATCTCGAAAACAGAATGGTTCTGACACCCTTGCGTAGAAGCCACAGCATCACTGATTCGGCCTCGAGAGAGCTCGAACGTCGTATTCCCTGGACCGCATCCACAAGCGGCGGATTCACGCACAACACGATTTTGTCTCCGCTGCCGGCGCCGCTCTCTTCGATGAGCGCTACATCCCTCTCGATGTAGCGCGCGGCGAGCTCGCGTGGATTGGCGATCGTGGCAGAGGAGAAGATGAAGACAGGAGAAGAACCATAGAACTTCGCAATTCGGATAAGGCGCCGTAGAACCGCGGCGACGTGGCTTCCGAAAACTCCTCGGTACGCGTGGAGCTCGTCTACGACGACGTACCTCAGGTTCGAGAAGAATTTAACCCACTTCGTGTGGTTTGGCAAAATGCCCGCATGAAGCATGTCGGGGTTGGATATGATGATGCGTCCAGAAGTGCGTGCCTTCGTACGAATATCTGCAGGCGTATCCCCGTCGTAGGTGTTGATCGCAAGCCCGATGTTCACCCGAAGGACAAGCTCATTGAGCGCACTCTGCTGGTCTTGTGAAAGTGCCTTGGTAGGGAAAAGGTAGAGCGCCTTGCCTTCCGGTTCTTCGATGAGTGTCTGGAGAACCGGCAAATTGTAGCAGAGACTTTTACCGGAAGCCGTCGGCGTCACGACTACGAAGTCCTTGCCGGCCCTTGCCAACTCGTAGGCTTTTTTCTGGTGACTGTACAGGGCCTCTATCCCTTGCTCCATGAGGGCCTGGACGAGGATGGGCGACAGGTCTGAAGGAAGGGACACAAGGTCGGGGGCCCGTGCAGGGAGCCTCGTCGACCACGCGAGTTCGCTCTTTCCGGCGAGCCATGAGGCCAGTTCGTCGCAAATGGTGTTTGCCGTTTCAGGATTCATAAGGTATACTGTAGTCATCAACGCGAAAAAGGTAAATCGGCACGAAACCGGAAAGGAGCAGATATGACAGAAATTCTTTCCATCGTTTTGGGAGGAGGTAAAGGAACCCGTCTGTTTCCCCTTACGAAAGAGAGATCAAAGCCTGCTGTTCCCTTCGGGGGGAAATACCGTATCGTCGACATCCCCATCTCGAACTGTATCAACTCCGGCTTTAGAAGAATCTACATTTTGACCCAGTTCAATTCCGCATCGCTGCACCTGCACATATCCCACTCCTACAATTTCGACCATTTCTCGAACGGATTTGTGCAAGTCCTCGCCGCGGAACAGACACCGGTCCACTCGGGTTGGTACGAAGGCACCGCCGACGCAGTGAGGAAGAATCTCATCCACTTTAGGCCCCATAAACCGACGCACTATCTCATCGTCTCTGGCGATCAGCTTTACCGTATGGACCTCGCCGACATGTTCAAAAGACATATGGAGTCGGGTTGTCGTCTGACGGTCGCAGGCACCTTGGTGTCTCGAGAGTCTGCAAGCGCTCTCGGTATCATAAAAATCAAGTCGGACGGCAGTATCGACAGTTTTTTGGAAAAACCCGGTCCCACAAAGGATATCAACGATTTTATGGTGCCTGAGGCGCTCAGGCCGGGCGATGCCGATCCGCAAAAACCCTATCTCGCCAGCATGGGGATCTACATTTTCGACGCATCCCTCATCGAAGAAACGCTCGCGACGGACGCAAACGATTTCGGCAAGGAGATCATCCCTTCCGTCGTCGCAGCCGAAAAAGTCAACACCTATGTTTTCGGAGGCTATTGGGAGGACATAGGAACCATCAGCTCTTTCTACGAGGCCAACATCGCGCTCACAGATCTCAATCCAAAATTCAACTTCTACGACGAGCACAAGCCTATCTATACGCATGCTCGTAATCTACCCGCCTCCAAGCTCAACTACTGTATTCTGAATCAGTCGCTCGCGAGCGACGGCTGTATCATCACAAACGCCTCGATTACGCGCTCCATCGTGGGAATTCGCACGGTGATAGAGACCGGCGCGAGCCTCGACGGCGTGGTGTGCATGGGTGCGGACTACTACGAGAGCGAGGCGGAAAAGGCGGAAAATCGTCGGAAAAACATCCCCAACATTGGCATCGGGGGAGGGTCAATCATCCGCCGCGCGATCATCGACAAGAATGCGCGCATCGGTTCAAACTGCCGGATCGGCATCGATCCCATACCGAGAGCCGAAGGAGAATACAGCACGCACTATGTCGTGGATGGTATTGTCATCATACCCAAAAATCAAATAGTGCCCGACGGAACCGTCATTTAGCGCTGAGCGACGAGGAGCATCGCCTCGGCGAGCTCCGGATCGTCGTTCTTCAGGTAGTGGTCGGCAATTTCCTGGGCGGTCAAGCCCTCGAGTTCGTGGCTCATATAGTGGATCCAGAGCTCATCCTCGGGCGATTGAACTTCAATCTTTCTGCACCAATAGTCGGGAGTGATGGGAAGGTGTTGAGGGATATACGCCCTCACCTTGTAGTCGTGTACCGCGATCTTTATGTCGCTGCGGGGCAATCCACGATTCATGATGACTTTTGCAAGATAATTGATCGTGCGGCCTGAATCGAACACATCGTCCACCAGCAGGACTTTATCGCCATGCCTCAAAAAGTCTGGATTATAGGTCCAACCGTCGACTCGTATTATCTCCTGTTGATCGAAGCCGTTGTAGGAACGGGCCACGACCGCAGCATAGAATATGGGGTGCCCTGTCTCCTTGACGAATTTAAAATACTCGCTGAGGACATTGCCCATGTATGCACCGCCGCGCAGAGAAACATAGATGACGTCGGGGATAAAGCCATCTTTATAGATTCTATACGCCAACTTGATCGCATTATCTCGGATTATGTCATAAGGCACAAACTCTTTATGCATTGTATCCCCTCTTAAAAAGAAGAGAAGCCTCCGGGTGGAGGCTTCCTGCAACGGAATGACCCGCTCTTAAGAAGGGAATATATACTTACTTTCCTACATACGCAAGGGTCTCGATTGTCTGGTTATCTCTGTTGACGGTGAATACGAGCTTCTTTCCTGCTTCCTTTGCGAGAATCTCGTAGAATTCCTTGATGTCTTTTAGGCTCTTTCCATTGATCTTGGTAATGATGTCGCCTGTGCGCAGCCCTATGCTCGCGGCAGGAGACCGGGCCAACACATCGATGACCAGGGCGCCGCGCACGCCGCTGGGGATCTGCGATTGGTCCACCGAATCGGATTTCAGAGAGATCACCGTGACGCCGGGGAACAGATTCGCATTGTTCGAGGCGACAGTGTCGTCCCTCAAGTCGATCTTTACGCTGACGGTCATCGTATTGCCGCGACGTATGAGAGTGAATTTAGCAGTCGTGCCTGGCTTTATGTCGCCCACGACACGCACAAGATCGTTGGTGCTCTGCACAGCCTTGCCGTCGACTGCCGTGATGAAATCACCAGGTAAAATACCGGCCTTATCCGCAGGGCCATCCAAGAAGACATGCCCAACAAAAGCACCTTTCTTGCCTTCGAGATCGAGCTCCTTTGCGCTGGCCTTGTCTTGCGCGATATCGGACAGACTCACTCCGAGCCAGCCATATTTGACCGATCCATTCATGATGAAGTCGTCGATAGCGCCCTTGATATTATTGATGGGAATCGCGAAACCAAGACCGACCGATCCACCGGTAGGAGATGCGATCCATGTATTGAGTCCTATGACTTCGCCGCGGATATTGACGAGCGCCCCACCAGAGTTACCCTTGTTGATCGCGGCGTCGGTCTGGATAAAATCGTTGATGTTCCCGTCTGGACCGCCCGTGCGGCCAAGCGCACTGATGATGCCTGTCGTCACAGAGGAGACATACCCAAAAGGGCTGCCCAAGGCAATTGCCCAGTCTCCCACCTGAAGTTTCGAGGAGTCTCCCAGCCTGGCGATGGCGATGTCGGTGTCGTCCGTCTCGAATTTTACGAGGGCCACATCTTTTCGTTCATCTGCTCCGACGAGAGAGCCTTCGAATTCACGACCATCGCTCAGTTTGACGGTGATTTTGGAAGCGTTGCCCGCCACGTGGTTGTTCGTAAGGACATAGACCGTCTTGCCGGACCTGCGCACGATGATCCCAGATCCTAGCCCTTCTTCAGGCTGGAATTGCTCGGGGAAGGGGGTATCGGGGCCAAAAAAGAAATTAAAAGGGAATTGAGGCGTCTGTTGTTGCTGGGTTTTTTGTCCGCCTTCGATGACGTCCAGCTCCACCACTGCCGGCAAAACTGTTTTTGCGATATTGCGGAATGCATTCTGGACCGATTCGGCCGCCGCAATGTCAGCCTCGATATCCGAGCCGGCGATCATGGATGGTGTCTCTGCTTGTACGACGGGCAGCGATGCACCACTCGAAGGTGGGTTCGCGCGAAACACAAACGCCAGGGCAAACCCAATCACAATGCCGAGGATCACCAGATTCGCGATGAAAAAATTGCGGGAATACAATTTCTTTTTGATAGACATAGATATATCCTCCATGAAGGGAAAAGAATATGCACAACCTATTTTAATATAATAAAAATCTCATACTACGGGAGGTTACAAAGCGCAGATCACCACTGAGTTAGGACCTCACAGCCCGCATCGGTGACCAATATCGTGTGTTCGAAATGTGCGGAGAGCGAGCCGTCCATGGTAACGACAGTCCAGTTGTCATCGAGGACCCGCACGTCGCTCGTGCCGATGTTGATCATGGGCTCGATTGCCAGAACCATTCCCGGCATAAGCCTCGGGTTCGGCCCCAGCGACACATAGTTCGGTATCTGCGGATCTTCATGAATTTCGAGTCCGACGCCATGTCCGCAGTATTGACGCACTACCTTAAATCCATTTTTCGTCGCATGTGAGAACACCGCGCGGGATATATCCGAGACGCGCGCATGAGGCTTGACCTGGTCGATTGCAAAATTGAGGCACTCTCTGGTCACATCGAGCAATTTCTGCGCCTCTTTTTTTATTATGCCTACAGGTAGAGTCATGGCGGCATCCGAAAAGTAGCCGTCGAGATCGATACCGCTGTCTATGCCAACAATATCTCCTTCCTCGAGGGGTTTGTCGTTCGGTATACCATGGATGACCACTTCATTCACGGAAACGCAGAGTGTGGCCGGATAGCCTTCGTAGCCGAGAAATGCCGGTTTTCCGCCATTTCTTTTTATAAAATCATACGCGAATGTATCGAGTTCTTTCGGCGTGATGCCCGGCCTGACCATGGGTTTCAGCGCCTCATACAGCAGAGAGAGCATTCGGCACGAATCCCGAATTCCTTCTATCTGCCTTTTATTTTTTAGACGTATCATGGAATACCTCAACGTTATCCTTTCGTATGCCGTCGAGTACACCATTGATGAATCGGAATGAATCTTCACCGCTGTACTCTTTGGCAATCTCTATGGCCTCATCGATGCTGATCTGAGGAGGAATGTCATCCTGATAGAGGATGCTGTATGCGCCGACCCGCAGAATCGCCAAATCGACCTTTCTCAGCCGCTCGAACGACCAATGTTGCAGATGCCGCCGTATCATGGTGTCGACGACATCGATCTTCTCAATGGTCCCTGCGATCATCAGTTTGGCAAAATCGAGGATCTCGGACTCATAGTGCTCTTTTTTTTCCTCGTCGAGCCATTCAAAGGACAGAAGGTCGCTAAGGGCCTGACCCGACATATCCCATGCATAGAGCGCCTGAACCGCAAGAATTCTCGCCTTCCTCCTCGATGCCACAGAGGCTCTCCTTACCAGTTCAAATTTTCCGGGTAGACTTTGATGGTTGCCTCTTTGCGGAGACTTTCGATCAGGTCAGTTTCTACTTTGTTCAAGAAGGTTTGCTCTTTTTCCATGGCAAGCTGTATTGCAAGGAATTCCTGGACAGTGAGATTCTGATTTCCAGGAACCGGGTCCGAAAGAGTAAGTTGTTTTTGAGCAATAAATTCATTCACACGGACGATTCTGAACCCCGTGGGTGTCTGGATTACGGGAGTGATCTCTCCGGTCTTCGCCTGGAAGGCCGCATTGAAAAACGCCTCGCCGAATATGGACTTACTCTGCTGCGTCTTTTCGAGGTATAGAGATGGAATAGCCTTATAGCCCGCCGCATCGCCTGCCCGCAGCACATATTCGTCAAACTTGGAAGGATTTGCCTTGAGTGCCGCGGATATGTCGTGAATGAGCTCCTTTGCCTTCTCGATCTCGGCATCGTTTTTACCCTTCGTATCGATATAAATCACGCTTATCCGGATCGTGTCGGGCCGGACGAGCGAGGATTTTGCCACATCGTAGGCCTTAAGAATATCATCCGCGGTCGGCGCTTTGAGTGCGCTCTTCATTTCATCTTGTTTTCTTAACCTGACATATGTCTCGAACAATAGGCGCTGACGGACATAGACACTAGGATCTACGAAAACTCCTGACGCCCTGAGCGATCTCTCCAGATCGGCATCGGTTGCACCGGAGCCGAGCTGGGACTTCAACTGGGCAAGCGCCGCATTGACTTGAGCATCGGAGACGGAAATTTTTTCACGCTCACAGAACTGAAGAAACAACATGCTGTTGATTCTCGCATCGAGCACATCCTTGCGCTGATCGACAGTCAGCTTAACCCCCGTAGCATTCTCCAGACGCTCGATGTCGGCGCGAAGCTGGCGCACAGATATGACTTCCTGCTTTGTCAGCTTCAAGGTTGCTGCAGGCTTATCGATACTGGTCTGTGCAAAAATCGGCATCGCGGCACATGTGAGCACCATCAGCCATGTCATGATTCTCTTCATACTGTCTCGCTCTCACTTTCAATACAAAATATATTCTCGGAAAATCCTCTACGGGCTACGGTCCTGTTTCCACCATAGTGTCTTCTTCGACACGCTGATCGAGGGCATGCTCAACCTTTGCACGCAACGCTGAAAGGCCTGCGAGCTTCGGATAGATCTGCGAGATTTGCCGGAGCGCCTCATGCGCCACTTCAACATCTTGCCGATGAAGGCATAGTTCGACCTTTTTACGGAGATATTGGGCAGTTTCTCTGGGAGAGATCTGCAACCCTATCGCCTCGTCCAGCCTGTCGAGATAATCTTCTTCATCGATTCTTCCAGGAAGTCTCTGCAGGATGAGGAATCTAAATTTCAATGCTACCACATCAAAATAATAACGAAACCAAGGTTTTTCAAGCTCCATTGTTATGATTTTCTTATAAATCTGATATGCCTTGATGTATTTGCCTCTCTTTTCGTACTCCTCGGCAATGCAGTACTCAGCATCCATGGCTTCACCGCGCTCGAGCCAGCGCTCGAGCCTGAAGTCAAGAAAGGCTTTGCTCCGCTCATAGACCAACAGGGCTTCTTCATCGAGATCGTGCAGCAAATCATAGACAATCAATTTTGCCTGGCTCTCGGGATCGTCTGTGCGCTGTTTGAGAAATTCGTGATAATCGAAGCCTTTGTTTTCTCTCTCTCTCTTTCTGAGCTCTCTGTCGTAGGTCCTTCTCTTTTCTGCGTCGGAAAGAATTTTATAGGCTTCAAGAATAAGCCTCATCGCCGATTCGCGGATCGTCGCAGAAGACTCTCTGGTCTTCGTATTCTCCATGGAATAATGCATATCGGGATGAAGACGTTTTGCCTGCCTTCGAAAAGCACTCTTTATATCCTGAGGGCTCGAATCGGGATTGACGCCAAGAATTTCATAGTAATTCTTCATGCTTTATCCACGCCTCAAGGGTGCAGTCAGCGCAATTCGTACGGCGGCCTTTACGTCGGGGAATAGCTCGGCTTGGACGACGACAAGCCCTTCGTGTTCGAGCGCCTCCATAAATTTTCTCAGCGTATGCCCCGATCTCAGCCCACTCTTGCGCACCATGGCCAGACAGCGTTTCCCTATCAGTCCTTCCTGTTTCGCAAGTTGCTGAGGAACGGATGTCAAAAGGCCACCAAACAAACCTTTTGGTTCAGTCATGAAGATGAGAAAATCATAGGCCCCTAAACTATAGGGAGAATCCATGACAACCACGGCGTCATTTCCGAGCTCTGCAAAAGATTTGCGCACCGTTTCAGCGAGATGAGAAAGCTTCGTATGCCCAAGAGCACTTATTCCAATCCGCATAATAAATAAAAAACACCTTTTAAAAGAGGTCGTTACACGGTAAATGCACCTTGTACGGCCTAAAGAATAAAAGCGCGGAATTGGGACAGAACGTCCCGCTTCTGTGCCCCTACCTACTGCCTACGAAAAAAGACGAAGAGTATATCCTGCCGATGCTATTTCGTTGCCGGCGCAGCGGGCTGATCTGTTTGAGGCGTTTGACTCTGCGGCACAGACTGACTCTCTACATTCTGGGCGTCCTGGTTGAGCCACCACTCGCCGGTCGCGGTCTCTGCCGAATTCTGTTCGACGGCCTTCTGAACATCGCCGGTTGGAGACTTGTTCACCACTGCAAGGGCAAAGGCTGTGATGAAGAAGATGGCACCTAAGACATAGGTAATGCGAATCACGACATTCGACGATCGGGAACCAAAGGCACTCTGTGAGCCTCCCGCAAAAATTCCTCCGATGGAATCGGAATCTTCATCTTGAATGATCACGAGGAAAATGAGCAAAAGGCACACGATTATAAACACAACAAGCAGCAATATACTAAAAAAACCCATGCATTTACTCCAACAAGAAATTCTTCGAAAGATTATACTACCGCAAAGTGCCCTATAAAGCAATATGTCTTGAACGCCTCAGCGAAATTTGGCGATAGGAACAAAGCTTTCTGCCTTCAGACTCGCACCGCCTACGAGCGCACCGTCGATGTTTTGCTTGGCCATTAGCGTGGCGACATTTTCCGGCTTCACGGAACCGCCATATTGGATCGGCATTCGTCGTGCAGCTTCTTGACCATAGAGCTCTGCCACGATTGTCCGGCAGAATGCGTGCACCGTATCGGCATCTTCCGGGGTGGCGGTCTTGCCAGTCCCAATAGCCCAGACAGGCTCATACGCAATGGTGACGCCGGTCAAGGCAGAAGGCTCGACGCCTTTAAGCCCCTCGACCAGCTGTCGCCGAATCACCGTCTCGAGCGCGCCCTGTTCTCGCTCCGCAAGTGTCTCACCAACGCAGAGAATGACCTCAAGTCCGTGTTTGAGGGCGAGCCTGACCTTGGCATTGATGAGCTTGTCACCCTCTCCGTAGGTGTGCCTGCGTTCGGAGTGACCCAGAATGACGACGCTTACGCCGAGGTCCTTGAGCATGAGCACCGACACTTCCCCCGTATGCGCTCCGCTCTCTTCCGGCCCCATGTTCTGAGCTCCGAGAAGGATATTCGTGTAGCGTATGATCCCAGATACCGCCTGAAGTGCGGTAAATGGCGGCGCTATCATGAGTTTCTCCTGACAATCCGACAGACTGTTTTTGAGCTCCGAAGCGAGCGAGACAGCCTCGGCGACCGTTTTGTGCATTTTCCAATTGCCGGCAATAAAATAACGTTTCATCTTCCTTCTCCTGTCTGGTGTTGTTCCCAAATGTCTTGCATACTATCCTCATCGATTTTTCTCGTAAAGCTCTTTGTCCCCACACGCTGTTTTCATATTCGCAATGGCCTCCTCAAGGGCCATGACTCTCGCCGTCAGTTCATGGACTCGCTGGCCGAGCACGTCGGGGATCTTCTCATGGTGAAGGTCGGGCTCATCGGAAGCAGTATGAGGTATATGTCGGTGCACAACCTGTCCAGGTATCCCTACGACGACGGAGTTTGGGGGTACGTCTTTGACGACCACGGCATTCGCCCCGATACGTGAATCGGAGCCTATACGGATATCCCCCAGTATTTTCGCGCCTGCACCGATGGTGACTCTGTCGCCCACTGTAGGATGTCGCTTCTTCTTTTCGAGCGATGTACCCCCCAGGGTGACGCCGTGGTAGAGCGTTACGTCGTCGCCGATGACCGCAGTTTCGCCGATGACGACCCCCATGCCATGGTCGATAAAGATCCTTCTGCCTAGTTTTGCAGCAGGATGGATCTCGATGCCTGTGAGACTTCTGCCCAGATTCGAAATGAGTCTAGCGAAGAGTTTTGCACCACGATGCCACAAGCGATGCGCAATTCGGTACAACCAAAGCGCATGCAGCCCAGGATAGGCAAGCATTACTTCGATTCTTGTCCTCGCCGCTGGGTCGCGGCTCAGGACGGCATCGACATCCTCCAAGATGCCGGCTCGTGACGAGCCTTTTGCATTCTCATATACGTACACTTGTCGACTCCTTCTCTCCGACGTTCTCTCAATATTCTCCCTTTCAGCGCCGGCCTTTTTGGGTAAAAAATTGGCTGCCCTTTCGGACAGCCATTTGCTGTTCAATCGAAAGGGAGGCCTACTTCTGCTCGAGACATGCGATGCCGGGGAGTTCTTTGCCTTCGAGGTACTCAAGCGAAGCGCCACCGCCCGTGGAGACATGGCTCATGTTGGACGCAAGGCCGAACTTGTTGACGGCCGCGACAGAATCGCCGCCGCCCACCACGGTGAGCGCGCCTCTACCAGTGGCGTCCGCCACCAGCGTTGCGACCTGCTCCGTTCCCTTTGCGAATGCATCAAACTCGAATACCCCCACAGGACCATTCCACAGTACACTCTTTGCACTCGCGACCACGTTCCCATAGAGGGCGAGCGTCCTCGGGCCGACATCGAGGCCCATGAGGTTGTCGGGCAGCGCCTGATCGTCTACGACAACCGGCGTCGCATCGGGGGCAAAACGATCCGCTGCGACATGATCCACGGGGAGCACAACCTGTACCCCCTGCGCCGCCGCATGGTCGAGAAGCTGTGTCGCGGTATTGAGAAATTCGTCTTCGACCATGCTCTTGCCCACAGGAATCCCCTTCGCCTTGAGGAAGGTATAGGCCATGCCGCCGCCGATGACCAGCGCCGAAGCGCTCTTGAGCAGATTCTCCAACACCGCAATCTTGGATGAGACCTTCGCTCCGCCGATGATGGCGACCATGGGCTTGGGCGGGTTATGCAACATTGGCTCGAGGTTGGCGACCTCTTTTTCCATGAGAAAGCCGCCCACTCGCACCGCCATGAACTTCGCGATGGTCGCGTTGCTCGCATGCGCCCGGTGCGCCGTGCCGAAGGCGTCGTTGACATAGATATCGCCATAGGAGGCCAATTCTCTGGCGAGCACTTCCTGTACGGTCGCATCTTTGGCCGTCTCTTCTTTGTGGAAGCGGGTATTTTCCAGCATAGCCACAGATCCGGCAGGGAGCGCCTCTATGGCGCTCTTTTGCCCGAAACACGAGGGCAGGAAGACGACGTCCCGACCAAGCAGCTTCGCAAGATGTTCGGCCACTGGTTTCATACGGTGTTTGCCGTCGAGGTACGCATCGAGGTCAAAGGGCTTGCCCTCTTTCTCGGCTTTTTCTCTGGCCTTGGCCGCATCTTTGTCCGGATCGCCGAGGTGCGACATAAGCACGAGGCTCTTGGGTTTCTGATCGAGAATATACTTGATGGTGGGCAATGACGCCACGATCCGCGTATCGTCCTGCACCACACCGTTCTTCATCGGCACATTGAAATCCACCCGCATGATAATCCGCTTTCCGGTGAGCGAAACATCGCGGACAGTCTTTATCATCGCAGTCTCCTTCGGAGAGTCTTAAAAATTGTCCTTGGACGCCATGTATCGGAGCAGATCGACAACGCGATTCGAATATCCCCACTCGTTGTCGTACCAGGAAACGATCTTGAAGAAGCGCTTTTCACCGGGGAGGTTGTTCTGGAGCGTCGCCAGGCTGTCGTAAATCGACGAGCGATCGTCGTGGATAAAATCGGAAGAGACAAGCTCCTCTTCCGTGACACCCAAAATGCCTTTGAGGTAGGTCTGCGACGCATTTTTTAGAAGCGCATCGATCTCCTGAATCGACGTCTCTTTTACGGAACGGAAGGTGAGGTCGACCACCGAGCCTGTCGGTGTAGGAACACGGAAAGACATGCCGGTGAGCTTGCCCTTGATCTCGGGCAGCACCTCTCCCACTGCCTTCGCTGCGCCGGTAGTGGACGGAATAATATTGATGGCCGCCGCACGGCCACCGCGCCAATCCTTCTTGGACACGCCGTCCACGACCTTCTGTGTCGCGGTATACGAGTGGATCGTGGTCATGAGGCCCGTCTCGATGCCGATTCCTTCCTTAAGAAGCACATACACAAGCGGCGCAAGGCAGTTGGTGGTGCACGATGCATTCGAAACCACATTGTGCTTTGCAGGATCGTATTTTTCGTTGTTGACGCCCATAAGGAGCATGGAAATCTTCTTGTCCTCAGCCTTGCTCTTGGCTGGTGCAGTGATGATGACCTTCTTGGCGCCGGCATCGAGGTGTCCAAAGGCCTTTTCGTCGGTGAAGAGCCCAGTCGATTCGATTATATAGTCGACACCGAGCTTCCCCCACGGCAGATTCTTGAGCTCTTTTTCCGCCATGATGCAGGAGATCTCGTGACCATTGACCACCAGAATATCATCTTCGGCCTTGGATGGATCGCTCTTCTTGGAAGCAATGTCGGCCTTCAGCTTGCCTTGCACCGAATCGTATTTCAGCTGATAGGCAAAATAGGTCGCATCGGTGACGATATCCACCACGGCGACGACATCGATCTTGTCCTCGCCCTTACCGAGCAGCTTTCGATCGACAATAGACTGAAACACCAGTCGCCCGATCCGTCCAAAACCATTAATCGCTACTTTCATGCTGTTCCTCCTCAGGAACTGGTTTGACACAGCACATCGCAAGCGGGCTGTGGTCGGTTTGTATAAAAATAAAATAGTATCGATTGGGTAAAAGAGTCAACCGATCTGCCACAATGTACTGTAATTCCCGAATTTCTTCCATACCTCTTGCCGGGCAAGATTGACCAAACCCTTTTCCTCTCTATAATCTAAGGTCATGCGATCCCATACGCACAGGGCAATATATGTCTTTATTCTCTTCATGCTCATACTCGCCGCAGGACTGGGCGCCGGTCTCGGTTTGGCCCTATCGGGTACTGTCAATACGATTCGGACGGAAAATTTTACCGAATTCGACATTGCCCTTTCCACGAAGATCTACGACATCAATGGTCGGCTCATCACCGAATTCTTCGCCGAGGAGCAGAGGATTCCGATTACGCTCAACGAGTTGCCCAAGCACCTCATAGATGCCTTCCTCACTCGAGAAGATCGTAGTTTCTATTCCCACCACGGCTTCAACCTCCGATCCACGCTCCGTGCCGCACTAGGCCTGATAACAGGCCAAAACCTCGGAGGCGGCTCCACGATCACCCAACAGCTTGCCGGGACGCTCTATGCCGACCGCAGAGAGATAACCATCCAGCGCAAACTCAAGGAACTCTGGTGGGCCTTGCAGCTGGAGCGTCGTTTTACGAAAGAAGAAATCTTGGAGATGTACCTGAACCGAATGATCATGGGACCTGCCGTGTATGGTGTAGAAGCTGCGAGTCGGTATTTCTTCGGCCATCCAGCGAAGGACTGTACGCCGGCAGAATCTGTGATTCTCGCAATTCAGCTATCGAGCCCATCGCGGTACAATCCTTTTCGCAACCCCATGCTCGCACGAGAACGTTCCAAGGAGATTCTCGACCAGATGGTCGACAGCCACCTTCTGACCAGGGAGGAGGCAGAGGAGTCCTTCGATGCCTACTGGGCATCGTTCGACTATTCGCGGGTGGCTGTCTCCGCGTTCTACAATCGCGAGGACAAGGCTCCTTGGTTCAGCGAATATATTCGTCGCCAGCTCGAGGATATGTTCTACGGCTCCATCGACATCTACAGCGACGGCCTGTCTGTGTATACAACGCTCGACCTCGACAAACAGGCTGCAGCCGATCTCTACATGAAGCGGGGGATCGATACCGCCAACACCTCGTTCAAAAGTACCATGTCCCAGAGGCTCGATGTGGCGGAAACCACCTATGTGCCCATCATAGAACTTCTGGGGCTCGCATTCGACATTTCGATGCTCTACACCCCCGAAAGCCGTAACGAGACGAATGCTCAGGAGTATTTTCTCAATACGATCAATCCTGTGCTTGACGCAGCAAGCCTGATATTCAACATGGCATCGCTCAAGCCCTATGTCGGCACGGCGTCGGCGAAAATAAAGACCGAACTCGAAAAGTCCACCGTCGAAGGCGCTCTCGTCACGATCGACAACAATACGGGTCACATCCTCGCCCTTGTCGGAGGCTCCGATTACAACCAGGCGAACCAGCTTATACGCGCGACCCAAGCCAAGCTCATGCCCGGCTCCACATTTAAACCTCTCTACTACTCTGCGGCGATCGACTCAAAGAAAATCACCGAAGGCACCTACATCGTCGACGAGCCGACGACCTTCTACAACGAAGATGGTACCCCATATTCTCCTCAGAACTTCAGGGGTGAGTGGAGAGGCTCGATGTTGGCTTGGGAGGCCCTTGCATATTCCATGAACGTGGCATCGGTGAAAGTATTGCAGACCACCGGCTTCGACGCAGCAATTTCGAGGGCGGCAGCGCTGCTCGACATCACCGATCCTCTCGAAATACGCAAGACATTTCCTCGCTATTACCCGCTTGCCCTCGGTGTCATCGGCGTCACACCCCTTCAGATGGCCAGAGCCTTCTCCGTATTCGCCAATGGTGGAAAAGCGGTCAAGCCCATTGCGATCCGCTACGTCGAAGATCGTTACGGCAATATCATCGCAGAGCCTGAAAAAGAGACGATTCAAGCGCTCCGCCAAAAGCCCCAAGTGATCTCTCCACAGAACGCCGCGATTATGATCGACATGCTCAAGCGCGTCGTCTCTTCCGGAACGCTCGCGGGTGCAACGCAATCGGGTTCGATATTCAAGCAGACAGGAGCCGATGGCAAATCCTATGTCATCCCCATTATTGGGAAAACGGGCACGACGCAAAACTGGGCGGATGCGTGGACAGTAGGATCAAGCCCCTACTATACCACCACAATCTGGCTCGGTTTCGACCGCCCCGGCAACTCGCTCGGAGTCTCACAGACGGGAGCCACCATCGCCGCGCCCATCTGGGCAAATTATATGCGTGACATCCACATCGGATTGCCTTACAAAAACTTTCCGAGGCCTGAGTCGGGCCTCGTCTCGGTGAAGGTCTGTGCGAAATCAGGCATGCTGCCGACGGAGTACTGCTCCGATGGCGCAGTGACGCTGTTGTATCTCGATGGCACCCAGCCGACACAGTTCTGCACGCTGCATGGACCGACCGAGCCTGAAACTTTTGGTCAAGATCAATCTAGTCAAGACAGTCCATTGTTCCCTATGCCGAAAGGTTCTCCTTTTTTCCAGGACAGATAAGTGGTTGTGTTGTCCGCTTCAGTGCAGTTCGGGCTGTTTCTCGAACTGCACCTGGCCGATGGGCTCCGTATGAGGCTCGGCTTGAAAAAGCAGAATTGTGAGAGAGGCAAGCAATCCCGTAATTGCAGCCATAAGGCGAATTACATGGTCCGGCAGGCCCGTAGAATCCCCCACCACGATGGGCAGACGCATCTCATCGACTTTCGTATTCGCATTCCTCCATTCCTTGGGCAGGACTATCAGCACTTCTCCCTGGTGGACATAGCCCAATGTTGCCGCCCATTCGGCCGCAAGGAGAGAGTCCTTTTTTAGATTGTCGATGGTGTTCATCTTGGCCTGGTTTTGGACCTGTAGATAGTCAATTGCCCTTTGAATTTGTTTCTGCTGTGCTACCAGATCCTGATATGCCAGAATCCCTGCCTTGCCTGCCACTGCGGAGATGCAGCAGTACGCGATGAGAAAAGAGAAGAGGCCATACGACAGCGATGTCAATAATCGTCTGTTTCTTTGCGACATCGTTCGAAACGAGTACATCAAGAAGAGTTTCGGCATAAAATGGAATTTCGATGAGGAATTTTCTTTCGAACAGTAGTTCCATGGCGCCAGCAAAGAGTGTAGTATACACATAGAGGAAGGTAGCGATGCAAAAGAATACGAATACATCACCGCCAGACAAAGACTCCGATGATATGCTCGAAGGTCTTTTCATCAGCCCTCTCGAAGACTCCGATTCCTTTGAAAAAATGGAAGCCGAAGAGGCAAGGCTGCTCTCTCCTCTCAGAAAGCCCAATGGTGAGAAAGGCCCAGACAGAGACACGGAACTACCCCAGAATGTGGGAGATCATACTTCCTCCGAAGCGCAGCCGAGCTCGAAAGTTGCAAACCCAGCTCTTCAGGAACAGGCCATCCTGCGCGTTGCGGGCGAATTGAGATCGATCAAGCAAGATCTCTTGTCCATCAAACAACTTTTCGAAACCACGAAAAAGAATCAGCCCGCGCAGGCGCCGCAGTCGGTAGAAGCCTCTGCCACCACGACCACAGCACAGATGGCGAAAACTTCCGACACCAGCCCAGATACGCAGCAGCTCCTCGACGACATCCGCAAGCTTCTCCTCTACCTCGATCGGCTTTTGGAGTCTCTTCCCGAAGAGAAGATCGAGGAATTTGCGAACTCGGAATTTTTCAGTCTCTATAGGCAGATCTTCGAAAAGCTCGGCCTCTCCTGAGCAACATCCAGCCACGGAAGTGCATCGTCGGAGCGCGCTGCAAGCGCCAAAATACAGCGGTGGAAGCCGTCTCACCTTACCCGGTATAGTCTTCCAGGCTCGAAGCCATACGAGGCCTCCAGATACGAGCCCAGCTGCTGGGCGGTAGTCGTCAAAGCCGACAAGTGTAGCTGCATGTACTCGTGAATTGCATCTTCTAATTCCGGATGATCTTGAGCCAGCCTTTCTCCCAGAGTGTCCGAAAAGTATGGTTCCAAGTCCTCGAGAGGTTGCTGCATGAGATATGCCTGCATCTCATTCGCCATCAAATACGATGAATCCACGTTGTACTGCATCCATCTGAAATAGCGTATGAGGAACCACTTCTCGTCGTCGGTCAACTTCTGGTAGAGGGAAAACACAAGGTCTCTATAGCGATTGTCGGTAAAGAATAGCGCGTGGCTCAACTCGTGGGCGAGAAAACGGTATTGAAGGTATGCAGGTGATTCCTGTGCAATGGAGACAATAGCCCCTGTGCCCGCCGAAAACCTTGAGCCGTTTTGTACGATAATTCCTTCTTTTATCAATATTTGCTCTAGTTCGCGTTCTTCCGCGGAAAGTGGAAAATTTTGGGCTGTAGCCGTATCGAAGAATCGCGCCAGATCCTCTGGACGATAATCGTGGGCGTTCCAGCCATGCAGGTCTGCAATTTCGCTATCTTGGGCAAGTCTCCCCACAAAACCCATCTTTTCGACAAAAAAGGCAAGCCTTTTGAGATAACGGTCCTGCATGGCGTAGTCTTTAAACAAAAAGATAAGCACTTCGGGTTGCAGATCCCATCGGGCGAGATAATAAGCGCTCTCGCCGAGAGGCGCATGGTACACCAAAAGCCCGGGATCGATGCAGGCGAGCTCCGTCGAGGGTTCGCCCTGGATGAGAGAGAAATTGTTCACCCGAAGGGCATCGTCCACCTCCAGCCGAATGTTGGCCGGCATACGTGCGAAGATCGAGGCCGGAACGACAAAGGTCGATGTTTGTCTCGTGTGGTGATATACGAGCTTTCGCTCTCCCCAGAACAATGTTGCAGTGCCTGCATCGCCGTCGAGCGCAACATCGAGCTGCATACTCTCCATGAGCGCCGGAGGCAATCCTTCAAAGGGAGAGCGAATTTCGTAATAGCCCCTGCCGCCCTTCATCTCGAACCAGAAATGAGGCGATATCTCTAGGCTCTCGCTTGTGCGGCGCATGCCTCGCATGGCAGGGACGAACCGGATCTCCTGAAGCGATAGGGCAGATATGGGCGGCTTTTGCTCCGTCACAGCCTCCACGGCAGCTCCTCCTTGCCCATCACCGCTCTGCTGGGGAATTTTCAGTGTCTTCACTTCGATCCACCGCAGTGCGTTTGATGTGGAACAAGGAACGACAAAGGAAAAATGCCCTTGAGTGGGAATCGAACAGAGCATGGTGGAAGTCTTGCCCTTTTCATCGCCACACCTGACTTGAAACTCGATTCCTCCACTCGACGCGGAAAACGACAAGCGCACTGCGTAGCCTTCCGGCAGGTTCGCAGGCGAGGCAAGGGTATAGCGCGCGTTCTCTCCTTGCTTGGAAAATTGACCCGCCTGCGAGCCGGTCTCGGGGCTAGAAAATGCAAGCCTAGAACCACGCTCATCGAACCAGCCAAAGGCGTGCACCTCTGTTTCTCCGCACGAGACGAAGGAGGCAGAGATGAAGAAGCATCCGAGAATGAAAAAAAATCTGCGGAGGCCTGTGAAAGGCCGATTATCTTGTGTCGTATGACGCATAGGACGCATAGGGAAGACCCCCTCACCGCAATTCGAATATTTCTCGTGCAAGGAGGCGCGCGTGCTCGAATTTTTTGAACTCCGAAAGGTCGTTGCGCTCGCCTGAGATCGAGTCCCAGAGGTTCGCGAAATTTGCGGGGAGTATTGGCTGATTTTTCAGTTGAATCTCATAATCGGCATGAGACGGCTCGAACGCATGATTCGCCATAAAGATGGAAGCCCCCGCAAACTTCAAAAATCCAGCGCGGGACATCAGCCGAAAAAACTGGTTCTCCGACACTGCGGCTGCCCCAAAATCGGAAAGATAATGTTCCATCTTCGCAGAAAAACTATCAAAGAGTGCCTGCCAAGCATCCAAGGGAAAGCTGTTGAGGCTGACTCGCATGCGCTCTATCCAGTCGCTCTTGGAAAAGACTAGAGGAAAATGTAAAAGCCGGTAGAGTGGATACGTGCCCGTATTTTTAAGAAGCTTGATGTGCCGAAGGGGGTATTCCACCTGATCCTGCATGTCTGGAATATGTTTGTACTCAATTCGGACCGGAATTTCATCAAGAAAAAACCTGTCCTTCATTCCGCCTGGGGCTGATTCGAAAGCCCCTGGGTTGTTAAAGAGACTCTGGCGCTTTTCTACGGGAGGAATGCTGTTGCGATAGTATATATCGAACACAAGAGCGTAGTGCGGGTCTAGTTCGTCGTGCTGGGATCGCTGGCCGATACAGATACAGTCGATACCAGCCCATTGAGACATGGTGTCGATCAAAAATGCGGAGACTTCTTCAGACTTTCGTTTCATTCGGTCCAGCCTTTGTTGATTCGATTATATCATGGCGACGAAATTTCTGCTATGCGTCCGAGCGTCGGAGGATTCCTCAATGCCCGATGACACGCTATACTGAACGCACATGGATCGTCTGGTATTGATGGCCCGGCCCCACGGCAATATCCGCCGGCAACTCTGGATGCTGAAACGCGAGGCCTTTGACTGGAACTGCGACGATGCATCGATGGCCTTGCCGGAGGGCTTTATCTGCGGCTGGTTCATCCTTCCGAGTGTTTCCGCCGAAAATCGCTCCAGGAAAGTTTTCTCGAAACAAGCCCAAGAGATGCTGAGTCGGCATGCAGAGAGCATATGCGCTGCTCTGCCGGATACGTTTCACTTTCGTTCGATTGTAGAGGAAAGCGGTCGGTCCATATTGAAACTTGACGATGAACTCGATTACATAGGACTGAAGACTGCTTTGGCGCGATTTGCCGCGGATGCAGGCCTCGAAATGTGTTCGGAGGTTCCTGTTCCACACGCGCATGCAGGTATATGGCTCGGCAGCAGGAGGCCTGCGCCCATTTGCATCAGTTTTAAAAAATATCAACTGGTGCTCTATAGGGCCGAGTTACCTGAAACACCTTTTGTTGGTTTTCAGTTCAAGACAGTGGCATGTGTTCATCGCAAGGTCAAAGCCGATTCCCGCACCGGGGAAATATAGATATCTGGAGGATCGATGTCGAAAAAATTATTTGCAGCCGTGGTGGTCATTGCATGTGTTGGAGCGCTGACAGTCGGTGCACAGGAGAATACCGGCAATTCGTCGGAAATCCTGAGGGAAAAGGGCGATCAGTCCATCACAATCCTCGCGGGAGGGTTTGTTCCCCTCTTTGTGCTTGACAGTACGGGGGCGCTCGTACCGTCAACCAATATGTATCCAGGTGCATCCTTCGACGTGCAGTACCGCTACATGCTGGATAATCACATAGGCCTCGGCGGCTCGATTTCGGGGTCTTTCGTGACGACCATAGGCGGGGGAACCCTCTTCTTTGCGCCGATCGGGGCGACCGTCGCATGGGTCGGCGGCGGAGATCCGCTGGAGTATGAGGTCTTCACCGAACTGGGTATGAACATCATGCGGCTATATGGCAATGGTCTCATCGAACCCTATGCCAAACTAGGGGCAGGCGTGTCCCGCTATGTGGCATCGGCCTGGGACATCGGCTTAAAGGTTGCATGGTGTTTCTTCCCAGAGTTCCATCTCGGCACCTACAGCAATCTCAACAGTTATGCCAATTTTCTGGAATTCTCAATCGGCGCCAGCTATCATTTCTAAGGAGACCATCCCATGCATAAACCTACGAAAATCGAGGACAGACCGCCCGAGATTCATAAAAACGCCGAGAAAAATCCCTGCCGACTCGGAGGATGGGTCGCCGCCGCGCTTCTTATCCTGCTCGTCTTTGCTGGCTGCGACAACACTTTTTCGGTGTTTCAGACGATCGCTCAGGAAGAAAGACAGATAGGCGAAGACCTCTTTAAGAATACCACCATCCGCGCGATGGCGGACGACAGCACAAACTACTATGCGCTCCTTTCGCAGGTCGTATGGCGGCCCAAATCCGGAGGCAACTGGAATGTGTTGGCCATTGCCGGCTCGACCGACTACTTTGCGGCTGGACTGGCCGGCGACGGGACGAAGCTCTATGTGGCAAAAGCAAACGACAACAATGGGCTCGAGGATATCTATACCACGAACAACAGTGGTACCTCCTGGACGGCCATGGGCGCGGCGACAGTGGTTTCTTCCGGCGGCATTGGAACCGACGCCTTTGTCGACTGGCTCAAGTATACTAAGGACACCCTCTTTGTGGCCGTGCACGACAGTGCAAGAAAATATTCGCTGTTCTACTACGATGGCGTATCCTCTAAGTTTGCGAGTACCGGCGTCTCGGACATTGACGAGCCGCTCATCGATATCGTGTACGACGGCAGCTCTCAGTACTGGCTCATCTCCGACAGCAAGGTCTATAAGGGAGCGCCCGGCTCGATCGCAGAGGACACGACGGCGCCCAACAACCCGAACTACGATGGGTACCTTCTCGGCATCGCCTCCGACGGCGCCGGACGCGTCATCGTCTCCAGAAGGGACGGATCTGTATACAGCTATACTTCGAGCGCATGGTCGCCCATCACAGTGAAATCCTCCACCGAGCTCGGGTCGGTCTTCTTCCTCAATCAGCCCACATCCAGCAAGCGCATTCTCATCGGCAAGGGCATCTCCCCCTACGGCTACATGGAGTACGACGAGTCCTCCTCTACGCTCAAGGAGAACGGCAGCAGCTTCGTTTCCACGTCGTCGAGCATCTACTACACCACGATACACTCCAAGGAGGTGCAGGCATTCTGGCAGCCCACTGCCGAATACGATGCGACAAAAAAAACACTCTTCGTCCTCCTCGCGTCGGGCAACACGGGCACGTATGCGCTGTATCGAAATGACTATACTATAAGCACAGGAAGCTGGAGTGGCTGGACAGCCGAATGATATGCCGCAGCACCCCCTGTTTGGG
>DIXD01000114.1:0-8962 GCA_002435985.1 Spirochaetaceae bacterium UBA6089 | reverse complement strand
CGCGAAGCCATCGAACAGGCCAAGACATACCGCGACATGTATTCAAGGAAGACCATACTCTTCGTCGACGAAGTGCACCGCTGGAATAAAAGTCAGCAGGATGCCCTTCTGCCGTGGATCGAAAACGGAACCGCAATTCTCATCGGTGCAACCACGGAGAACCCCTTCTTCGAAGTCAACCGTGCCCTCCTGTCCCGTTCCAGGGTGTTCGTCCTCAAACAGCTGACACAGGAAGACCTCTTTAAGGTCGCCCGCATGGCGATCGAAGATACAGAGCGCGGCTACGGCAAGTACAGCATAGAGTTCGAAGAGGGAGCCCTCGAGCACCTTGTCGACACCGCGGATGGAGATGCGCGGAGCCTGCTCAACGCCCTCGAACTGGCCATAGAGACAAGCACCCCTATATGGCCGCCACCGGAAGGCACAACCCTCCGCATTAGCATGGCCGACGCCGAAGAGAGCATACAGCGCCGCGCCGTGCTCTACGACAAGGATGGCGATTACCACTTCGACACCATCAGCGCCTTCATAAAGAGCGTTCGCGGCTCCGACCCTGACGCGGCGCTCTACTGGCTCGCCCGAATGGTCTACGCCGGCGAAGACCCCGACTTCATCCTACGACGCCTCCTCATACTCGCCTCCGAGGACATCGGGCTCGCCGATGCCAACGCCATCAATGTCGTCGCGTCCTGTGCCCAGGCCTTCGACCGCGTGGGCTTGCCCGAGGGCCAGTTCCACCTCGCCGAGGCCACACTCTACTGCGCACTCGCGCCGAAATCGAACACGACACTCGGCTACTTCGACGCCCTCCAGACCGTACAGACAGATCAGGCCGAGGTGCCCGACCATCTCAAAGATGCCAACCGCGACAAGGCCGCCTTCGGCCACGGAGAAGGCTACCTGTATCCGCACGCCTACCGCGACCATTGGGTGGCGCAGCAGTACCTACCCACCAGCCTTGCGGGCAGGCTCTTCTATTTTCCCGGCAGCCTCGGCTTTGAGGGGACAAGGCGCGCGGAGGTGCTGAGGCGCAGAGAGGCGCAACTTGCGGTGCTCCCCGAGGATGTTGAAGAAGAAGGAGCACAGGGACTCGTCTGGTCAAAACAAGGAGCGTCGCGCGCGCGTTGGAGGGCACGAAGCGAGTCCTCGGCGACGGAACGCCTCATCGCGATCCGCACTGCAGTCTTCGACGCACTTGCGCCGAGACTCATCGACAACATAGTCATCGCAGATCCAAGAAGCGGTTTCTACGCAGTGGAGGCGCTGCGCAAGACCGGAGAAGGAAAGGCCTTCATCGTCCTCAGTGATGAGGGTGCAAAACTCCAGCTCGAAAACCTGAGCAAGTCCGTGCAGGACATCGTAAAGCCCGAGATCGTCCTCTATGAAGATCTGCACGACACAGGGGACAACAGCGCACTCGACACCTACCTTCTCGAGGCGAAACCCGACTATCTTATTCTGTGCGAAGCCGCGCGGATTCCCTCAAAAGTGAACGCGCTACTCATAGGAGCTCTCTCGAAGGTCAATGCGCATGCATCGAAGATCGTCGCGTTCGACATCGATGCGGCCCACTCATCCATGCTCTCCGAAGCCCTCTCCGCACTGCCGAACGTCTCGGAGGACGAACGCGCATTCCTCGGTCGCTTGGCGGAATTTGAACGGCGCCTCGGCCGCGGACCGACCTATAGCCCGGGAGAGGCTTCTCATGCCCCTCGCCGCTGGGATGAGGAGCTGGCGAGCCTCGTGTCGGGGCTGCATGTCCGCACCACTGAGCAGCGCGCAGTATATCCCCGCCCCTTCGACGAAAAAGACCTGGAACGGTGGCTCGATCCTTCGACACTCTACGGCGCGGAATTCCGAACGAGATTCTCCGAGCGTGAGCGCAAGCGCTTGCAGTCGCTCATGCAGCGATACAACAAGGCTCCCCTATGGCCGATCTTCATCACTCTCTTGGAGTTTTACCGAGATTGAGCTCGGTGCGAGGCTTTAAGTGGGCTTGGTCGGAGGTGCGTTGCAGCTTGAGACGGGTCTCGATATTTCTGGCTATCCTGGCCACATTGAATTCACTGCACATCTGCTCATAGAAGGCTTCCGCCTGCATATCGATTTTCCACGCCTCACCCCGTAGATAAGCAGGGAACCACTGCTCAGCCAAAATCTTCCAACTCTCTTCTTCCTGACCGGCAGCGATGGGGAAAAACCTGACCCCTGCCAATTGAGAGGCTCTGAACATGCTCGCCGACGAGCCGATCGCCACAATGCTCGACCGGTCGAAGCCTGCGGACAGAGCAGCCCTGAGATACTCGCCCGGCCTGCCTCGCTCCTTACCTGCAATGCGGTAAAAACACTCGCCAAGCCCGGCATTCTGCCACATCCGCATCGCCGACATCTCGGCGAGACTACTGTAGACAAGTATCTCCGAGCGCGGAGCGACATAGCGTGCACTCCGCAAAAATTCCTCGGCGGTGCTGAAGTGCGGCACCCTCCCCAGCTCCTGGATGAGACCATCCGCCATCGAGAACCAATCGATGATCATCATCTCCGCTGGGGGTCGCTCCTCGAGCCTGAACAGATCGTCCAGGGTGTTCTCGGAGAAACTGTATTTTTCGAGGGCTTTGATGACCACCGCCCTCTGCATGGAGGGAAAGAGTACATTCAGTACACGGAGCGCGGCGAGCAGAACAATGAGAGGATGCTCCCCCCTCAGAGAAGACTCGAGTGCGACCGTCCTCCACACCTCGCCCGCGACCGCGGGGTCCACATTGCCGCCGAAGCATCCGATAAAGGAGGGCAAATATGCCGTTTCGTGCCTGTAGCGATTGATGTCGAACACGGCACCTTCGGATTCTATGATGACGATGATCTGTTTATCATGCAGATGCAAAGGCTGATCGGAGCCGATCGAGGCCGTGGCCTGGCCGGCAGTCTTCTGAGAAACTGTCCCACCGCGGCTTCGTCGATGTATCATAGGGTTGGTCAACTGCCTTGCTTCCACTGCATGAACGATTCTCACTGCTGTCCTCGCTATACGTTATCGGCACCTCGGACAGGGTGCTTGATTTAATCATCCACGCTTTCTTTCAGGCACTCTCTTGACGCACCCCGCTGCCTTGCGCATGCTGTGTGCGTGAACGCCGCACATTTTACTTCCATCGATGAGGTGTACGACTTCGTTTTGAGCTATGTCAATGTCGAAAAAGGCCAGGCGACCGAATTCAAACTCGACCGCATGCGCTGGATGGCCGAGGAACTCGGAAATCCGCAGCTCGGCAGAATCACGGCACATGTCGCCGGCTCCAAAGGCAAGGGCTCAGTGGCGATGCTCATCGCCAAGGCGCTCCAGGCTTCAGGGCTGAGAACAGGCCTCTATACGTCGCCCCACATTCTCTCCTGGAAGGAACGTATCAGCGAGGCGGGACTCGACATGCCGGACGAGATTATTTTGAAGGCCGCCGACCAGGTCTTCTCGCTCGTAGAAGGCAGAACCGCAGAATCTTTTCCTGGCAGCGAACTCCCGACATATTTCGAGCTGACGACACTCATGGGCTTCTGCGCCTTCCGCTTGGCCGGCTTCGATGCCCAGGTCGTCGAGGTTGGCCTGGGCGGGCGGCTCGATTCGACGAACATCGTCTCGCCAGACGTGTGCGCGATCACGCCCATAGAGCTCGAACACACCCAGTTTTTAGGCTCGACGATACCGCTCATCGCGGCCGAGAAGGCGGGAATAATAAAGAAAAACGTGCCGGTCTGTACGATACAGCCACGACCAGAGGCGCTCGACGTGATCTCAGACAAGGCAAAATCCATGGATGCCCCATGCTTCGTCGTGGGGCGTGATGTTGTATTTTCTCACATCGGCGTGGATCTGACAGGTACCCGGTGCAGGCTCGAGGCGACACAAACGACGCCTCCGTCGCTTCGTGCACTGATGATTGAAGATTCGATGGAGCTGAGAACCTCGCTTGTGGGTTCGATTTATGCAGGCAATATGGCCCTCGCTGCGCTTGCACTCTCCCAGCTGCCCATTGCTCTGAGCGCAGCGCAGATGCAGGACGGCTTTGCCTCCGCATCGATGCCCGCTCGCTTCGAAATCGTCTCCCGCTCGCCGTTCATTGTGCTCGACGGAGCGCACACCCCAGAATCGATCCGCAGCATTCTCTCTACGTTTCTCCAGTTGGCACCGACGCCAAGAGTGCTGCTCTTCGCCTGCGCCTACGACAAAAGGCACGACGAAATGGCCGCACTCCTTACCCCTCACTTCGATGCGATCGTCATCACGACGCCGGGGACCTTCAAACAGAGCATGCCGACCGCCGTCTTTGAGAGTTTTCGGAAATACAGTACTGCAGCCATACTTCTCGAAAACACCGACGAAGCGATCCACAGGGCTGTCTCGTTGGCGAAGGAAAAGGGCGCGAGTCTTCTCGTCACAGGGTCCTTCTACCTCTGCGCAGAGTTCACAAAATCCAAAGTATGCTCTGAGCCAAACCGATTATCGCCCCCAGAATACCGCCGAGCCAGGTAATCCAGGCCAATTCGTGTTTGACCACTTTCAGCACGATATGCTCCACTTCCCTCATGTCGAGGCTGTCGATCTTCTCGGAGACCATCGAAGGTATGTCGATGGTCTCGACGACTAAGGGCATGCGAGTCTCGATCAATGAGAGTAAGGTGGTCACGAGCGTCTGTGAAATCTGCTCTATTCCCTCACTGCGGATACCTAAAAATTCCGCGATCGTCTTTCCTTTTGCGGATTCTCGTAATATCTGTACGAATAGCGCACCGGGCGTTGTAGTCGACGCCCCACCCTCGCCTTCGATGCTGCGCACAAAGGCCGAGACGAGAAAATTGGAAGCTTCCTCCGCGGAGACAGAAAAGCCTATCAGCTTTTTGATCTGCAATCCGGCAAGACGGTCGTAGCTCTGTGCTGCCCTCTGCGCAAGCTCCTCGGACGAGGCGCCGAGAGACTCGAGTATCTCCTCAAGCGCCCCAGGAACGCCTCCGTGTACCCCCGTCGGGGTCGATCCGCGAACGAAAGGCGCATCGGCTTTGGCGCGAAGCGCGATCAGCGCCGCACCTAAGGCCTCGGATATTTTCTGCGGAGTAGAAGAATCCTTCAACACCCGTTCTATTGTCTGAATGAAATCCTCGATGGTGTCGGGCATGGTCTGGGCTATCTTTGCATCATAGCCGGCAATGGACACAAAGAGGCGTTGAAAGGTTCCAAGGCGGTCGAGTGCCCTCTTGACAAAGGCGAGCGCCTCTGCCTCAAGGCGCATCTTAACTTCATCTTTGTGTAAAAAATCGTCGATGTACGGCAGAAATAACTCATAGGCTCGGGGAACGATGGCATCGCTCAGTGCCTGGATCGTCTGATCCGGAGGAAGCTCCACAAGGGCGCGGAAAAGAAGCTGAGCATTCGGCGTTTCGTTGGTTGCAGCAATCGTGGAGGAAGCTCGATGTCCGACAGAAGATGCCGCTTTTGTGATTGCGCCGACAAATTGCTCCTTCGATATAACATCGCGCAGCTCTAGTTCGCCGATTCGGCCAAGAAAATTGGCGAGCATCCCCTTTATAGAGAGCTGGATATCCGCCGAGGCGATGAACCGACGCAGGGATGCCCTCATATTGAAAGAGAGTGAGGATTCATCCACGCTATCGGGGTCTGTGACATCGACAGATGGATGTCGGCCTCCGAAGAGACTTTCTGCGTCCTGACCAAAGAACCCTTCGAGGGCTGTTCTTACCCCTTTTCCCATCATGTCCCGGATTTCCGGCGACTGCATTCTCTTCGATATCACTTGAGGAGTAAGGAGTTCTTGAGCGACGGTTTCGCCGAGGCTCACTGCGAGCCTATCCTTCTCTCGGGGGAGAATCCCCGGCGTGAAAGGCAGGCGAATTCCCGCAATGCGGACAGTCTTGTAAGGTCGAAAGAGCATCTTGATGGCAAGCCAGTTCGTGAAATACCCGATGACTGCGCCTATCAAAGGCGGCATTATCCACATTTTGAAAAAATCCATACTATTCCATCCTGCGTGCAGCGCTGTTCGCCTGAGTTTCGTCAGTATATGTGTCGACATCGTGCACGGAAACCCAGCCCGAAATGTCCGAATGCTGAATTCTGTACCAGAGCGTCCCTCGCTCAGTCTCCTCTGTGCTGAACTTGCTCTCTACAATCTTCAACACCATCCCCCTTCTAAGGATGCCGATATCGCGGGAGGCTGCCGAAGGTTCCGATTTTACCTGGCAGTACAACGAAGTGACGACAAGCCACTGGGCACTGCCTCCGAGACTTTTGTCCGCGTGCAAGCGGATATCGGGTTTACAGCCGGAAATGCTGGCCGATATCAGCATCAAAATGAGAATGATTCCTAACGATAATGAAATCTTCTTCATACACTTGGTCGCTTACTGACTCGAGAGAAAAAGTTAAGTATACTCAACAATAACTATGCAGACGCGTATCGGCAAGATGAAGCATACCAAGTTTGCCATCCTGCTTGCCTTTTTGTGCACCCTGGGCGCGGGAAAAGCTGCTGCCCTTCCGGCGTTCGACTTTTATTATGTCGGTTTTGCGAATGCATGGACGAGCCTCGACACCTCGACTTCGGAGACAGTGGGCCATCACTATGGCTGGAGCATCTCGGCCGACGTGCGCTGGCTAGCCAGACGCATCGCACTCGATAGGGATACACCGGCTGCGGCCGGCGCATCGGTGTCGATTCTACATGGCTTACATGGACAATTCATTGCCATGGCCGCATCGAACTGGCTCGAAGACGGCTCGCGCTATAGGGCCTGGAGCGCCTTGGGGCTGGGGCCCGAGCTGGGCATCGGCATCTCCACGAGCAACTTCATACTGCCATGGAGCCAGACGTTCTTCGTTTCGGCCGGAGTGCTCGGGAATCTGGCAAACTACAGCCAAACAAGCCTCTACAACGCCTACATATCGTGGCTCGTCAAGGCTTCGTGGGCATTGGAACTATCGAAGGGTTTGGCCCTCTCTGCGGCCCTTCCCCTGGAGTATGCCTTCCGCGCCGACGGCAGGAGCATCATCGCCACGCTCAACCTAGGGGTACGATATGCGTTCTGAACAAAAACCCTCTAGGAAAAACCAGGAGCTCGGCCGCAGGCGCCCTGCCCTGCAAGCAGTCGTCCTGTTCGCTCTGGCGGCGGCATTCGCGCTCGCCTTTTCGGGCTGCGAGCTGTTTCCCTCCAGCGCCGCATCCTTCGTCGGGAAGAAGTACGCGGTTATTGTGGGAATAAACGACTACGACAATGTAAACAATTTGAGCTACTGCGTCGCCGACGCCGAATCGATGCAACAGATGCTGGAAGACGCCAGATGGAGCGTGACTCTGCTTACTGCTGCATCGAACGAGTCTACCGACAAGACGCCGACAAAGGAAAGAATTGAGGCTGCAATCAAGGCCGTGCCGCACGACACGGCGACCTTCCTCTTCTACTATTCGGGCCACGGCAGCAAGAACAGCCCCGAGGAGGCCTACATCGTGCCGAGCGATTTCGACGGCCAGACCTATGAGAGCATGATCTCGTCCCGCGAGTTCTCGGTCTGGCTCGATTCGGTCGCAGCGACCAACAAGCTCGTCATCCTCGACTCCTGCCACTCGGGCGGCTTCGTCGACCCGGGGGATTCCGTCGACAGCATCATCGATTCGAGCATATCGACATCGTCGGCGCTGGACATGTTCTTCCGCTTCGGCGAGCTCCTCGCGCAGAACGCGGCCGCCGCATCGTCGGACCCCTCGACCGCGCCCCTCGTGATCTCCGCAGCAGGCTGGGCTGAGGAATCATTGGAAGCCTCAGGCTATGGCCACGGCATTTTCACGTATTATTTCCTGCAGTCCGCCGAAACGAATCAAATCGGCACAATGAAAGGCGACTCCGACGGCGACGACGTGCTCTCGTGCATCGAGGCCTACAGTTACGCGAAAAGACAACTCGCATCGGATCCGGGTATCTCTGAGAATCAAAAGTTCATCCCCCACATCAGCGGAGGTCTGCGCGATTTTGCGCTCATCGACAATCGGTGAGTACGCGCCGAACAGATTGGACAGCTTGGACGATTCGGCAGGTTGAATGGCTGCGCGCACTCTTCGTAATCCTGTGCACGCAATTTTGGCGCACGATCTCTGCCGCTCCACCTTTAATCGATAAAATCGGTGTCTTCTTTGGAGAATTCGGGGAAGAAATAGACAAGCACCCCTGAACTGCGGACCCTCACCTGGGCTATGTTCTTTTTTACAAGGTTGTCGAGCTGGCGCTGGGCCTCATCGATGGAGATATTCGCCTCTATCGCCACTTCTCCTGCCGTGACCATGCCATTGTTCGCCTTCGCCAGGCGCAGGATGATGCGTTCGGGGCTGTCCTCGCGGCGAACTCGGGGAGAAAAGCCGGTCTCCTGACCGTAGAGATCATAGTCCAGCGCATCCCGGACAGCAGCGCCGATATTCGCCTCCCGCACCTGTCTGGGCAGCGTGATGAGATCGTAGATGGAGCCTACGCCGCCGAGTCCCCCCGTAAGGAGCCAGAGAAACCCTGTACCGGTCTTGCCGAGATAGAAGCGATGGAATCCAAGCGCCCCAAAACCGGAGATGAACCACAAAAAATACGCGATCGAAAGATTGTACTTCACGCCTTTCTCCGTCGTCGACGTCTTAGAATTTAGCTCATGGGATTTGACCACACCATGCCTATCGTGCTAAAAAGAGTATACGTATTTTACGACGCAACGAAAAGTCATACGCAACATTTTTTAGGGAGATTCTCATGGCGCTTCTTCCAACCGTCAAACAGCTGCTCGCAATGGAGCCGAATGGACAAGAGGTCACGGTGCGCGGGTGGGTCCGTACAAAGCGCGAGACAAAACAATCTGTATTTATCGAAATCAATGATGGTTCTTGCCTTTCGAATATCCAGGCCGTCCTCGATGCCGCCATTC
>DIXD01000088.1 GCA_002435985.1 Spirochaetaceae bacterium UBA6089 | reverse complement strand
TGAGCGACACAAAGCTTATGAGCAGTGCCGCGAGCATCGCAAACACCAGCGCCCCAAGCATAGGGCTCACCCACGTCGGCGCGCCCTTGGCCGCAAGAAACAGCGCAAGCCCGATGCCACCCAACACTGTGTGCGAAATCGCGCCGGCAAGCCCCGAAATCCGTCTCACCGTCACGAGGGAACCCAGAATCCCGAACAGAAAGGCCGCGAGCACGCTTCCAATCAGCGCGTTCCGCACAAAAGGAATCGAAGGGTTCATCACCGCCTCAAAAAAACTGCGCATCAGTCCTTCCCCTCGCAGCAAGCGTTGTCCGGAAGCTCGATATCGTGCCGAACACGAACGACCTTGCCGCCGTAGATGTCTTCAGGTACGTTTACCGCCTGCTCGATCGCGTGGCGATGCACCGAGTGTGGGTGATCGATATCCTGCCCGACACAGAGCACCGTATCCGCGAGCGCCGACACAAAGTCCGAATCATGCGTTGCGATGAGCACCGTCGTGTTGCCTTTAAAGCGCTCCAGCACCTCGTAGAATTTTTTTTCGCTGTCGGCATCCATGTTCGAGGTCGGCTCGTCGAGCACGAGGAGCATTGGGTGTCCCACAAGCGCCCGCGCGACGAGCACCCTCCTCCGTTGCCCTCCCGATAGCGCAGAGAAGGGCCGATCGCGCAGATCGTAGACCTCCGCCTGGTGCAAGGCCCACTCTACATCTTCCCACTTTTGACGCTTCGCAACAGGCGAAAGCCCCGAAAGCCTTCCCATGCCGACCACTTCCTCCACGCGGATAGGGAAAGCCGTGTCGAAACCCGTGTGCTGGGGCACATAACCGATCGATTCGATGCGTCTGCGAGGAGGCGCCCCAAACACCAGCACCTGCCCTCGTGCAGGCTCCAAAAGCCCGACGATGAGCTTGAGCAGCGTGCTTTTCCCCGCGCCATTCTTGCCCGTCAGGGCGACGAATTCTCCGCGGTGGACATGGAAGGACACATCGTTGAACACTTCAGCCTCTCTATAGCGAAAGGCCAAATTCTGACACCAGATGGCCACATTCTCCGGCGGGTGCGGTAAATGCGGAAGATGTACCTCGTCCGCGGCTTGAGCCTGCGGCGTGTTCAGCACAGGATCGCCCATATCATTTTCCTCCGGGAACAGCCTTCAGCATAGCCTCTCCCACTCTCGACACATTTGCAAGCCAGTCGGCTGCCAGAGGATCGATGGGAATGACCACGGCGCCTATGGCCCCCGCCACCGCCTTCGCGGCGTTCTCCGAGAATTGAGCTTGAGTGAATATGACCTTTGCCTTCTCTTTTTTCGCGAGATCGACGAGCGCCACCAGATCCTTCTGCGTGGGTTCCTTGCCGCCGAGCTCCACCGCGACCTGCACGATATCGAACGTATCGAGGAAGTATCCGAAAGCCGGGTGATAGACGAACACTTTGGAGCCTGAAAGCGGCGCCAGCTTTGTCTTGAGCGAATCGAACACAATGTCGATCTCTTTCATGTATGTTTCGTAGTTTGCCTTGTAGAGGCTTGCACCCTCGGGATCCAGGACCATCAGAGTGTCACGGATGACAGCGATTTCGGCTTTGGCCTGGCTGTAACCGAGCCACGTGTGCTGATCGCGATTCGTTAAAGCAGGATCGATGTTCTCTTCATCCGCCTTATGTTCCTCTTCCTGTTCTTGAGGCCTCAGTGTCCGAAACTGCACGTTCTTTGTGACGTCGACGATCTCGAGCTTCGGATACATCGACCTCACCTTAGGTTTGAGCGAATATTCGAAATCGACACCAATCGAGAACCACACCTGCGCCTTGCCGAGCTCCACGAGCTGGCGCGGAGACGGCTCGAACGCATGCGGACTCGAGCCGGGAGGCATGATGAGCGTCACTACAACCCTGTCGCCCGCCAGACGATTCACCCACTCCTGCATGGGCGGAATACTCACCGCCACCCTGAGGACCGGCTTTTTGGCCTGCGCAGAGGCCGTGCCCACCGCGATCAACATGAGCGCCACCATTGAAAAGGCGAAAAAATAATTCCGGACATGCGTCCCGCAATTTTTTCTCATCGATTTTCCTCCCGGCGCCCGATTCCGCGCCGATTTTTTGCAAATGGTTTGCAAAATATATCAACTCTGCGATAAAAATGCAAGTCATTCGCAAATTTTCTTATGTCGCGCTTGTCCGATTATGCAGTATTGATATATAATTTATATATAATAAGCACATAGGAGACTTTCATGGACGAACTTATACAGGCATTGAAATATGCCATGAAGAGCGAAATCGACAGCGTGACCATCTATTCCGAGGCAGCACTTCGCGCCGAAGGCGATGTGGCGGATTTCTTTACAAGTCGCGCAGAGGAGGAAAAGCGTCACTACAATTGGCTGTTGAGATACTATAAAGAGCTACAGGACAGCCGGATGCCCACCACAAATCTCGCTGCAGAAATTCAGGCAATCCAGTACAAAAACCCTATGTTCAGTCAGGATTTCCTTACACGGGTGGCTTCGGACCGCCATGTCAGCGCCGCGGTTTCGAGTGCCGTGCTGCTAGAGCTGAACGCCACTCAGCATTACCGAAAAATGGCCGATCTTGCCCAAGAGCCACACCTCAAAGCCTTCTTCCTGTCCCTCTCCGAATGGGAGAATCGTCACTACGAAGAATTGCTGAAGATTCAAGAGGATTCGCGGCACTACTGGTTCGAAGAGCAGAATTTCGAACCGTTCTAGGTCAGTGTACGGACCGATTCGCGCTCGACTATAGTCGCCGTAAAGAGCTCGGCCCTTCCCTGCATGCGGCCATGCGCGATCCATTCGCAGACCAGGTCGGCGCTCTTCTTGCCCATCTCGAAAATCGGCTGGCGCACCGTCGTGAGCCCAGGGTTCGTAAACGCTGAGATATCGATATCGTCGAGGCCTATGACGCTCATGTCTTCGGGAACCTTCAGCCCGGATTCGGAGAGGGCCTTTATCGCACCGATCGCAAGCTCATCGGTCACTGCGAATACCGCAGTCAGAGGCTTTTTCCGTTGTAACAGCGTGAGCATACCCGTACGCCCCGCCTCGGGGTTATAGGCCGGCACACGCACCGTACGCTCCGGCGTATAGGGAAGGCCATGTGCAGCGAGCGCTCTTTTGTAGCCGTCCTCGCGTTGGCGTCCGAAGCTGAAATGCTCACCGGTGATGAGCCCTATATTCCGGTGCCCCCGCTGAATGAGATATTCGACTGCGAGCTCCGCCGAGGCTTCTTCCTCGATGTGGACCGCGGGAAAGCCGAATTCCTGCTTCTCGAAGGTGCAAAGGGCAACAGGAAGGCCTCTTTCCTGAATATATCGATAAATTGAGGGATTATCGAGTTCGTGAATGAAGATGATGCCATCGAGCGTCTCGCTTTTCAGGCGGCGGAGAAAGGCCTGCTCGCTCGCATCGGACCAGCGCAGAAAGAAGAACTGTGTCTTGTAGCCCTGCTGCTCGAGAAAAAATTCCATCGATGCAAAGAGCTGCCGCTGAAACATATTGAACAGATAGGGGATGACCACGCCTATCGTAAAACTCCGCCGGAGCACCATAGACCGCGCGACATGATTCTGCACATATCCCTGTTCCTTGACAATATCGAGCACACGCTTGCGCACTTCGGCGCGTACGTACTCGCGTTCGTTGAGAACGCGCGATACCGTCGAGGGCGAAACACCGGCAAGCCGCGCAATATCTTTAATACTTGTCATATATATATCATCATACCTTCTGAAAAGGTTTTCATCCAGAGACTATACGGCCATTTGTGGAAAAAAGAGCAGCCTGAGCGCCAACGGCCTCCTCTCATTGACGCAATATGGGCGCATGCCGCACAATGCGAATCATGATCGTGGAAAAGCGCTTTCTTCCTCTTTATATCGGGTTATTCAGCATATTTGCGTTGTTCGGCATCTCCATGACCGTCATCGGCGCCACGCTGCCCAAAATCTTCGTCGACTTCGGATGGTCCTACACGACCGCCGGCGCGATCATCGCAGCAGGCTCGATCGGCTATTTTCTTTCGAGCTATCTGGCCGGTATTTTTCTATCGGCGCTAGGGCTGCGCCTCACCCTCAGTCTCTCGCTCCTCCTCATTTTCGCCGGGCTCGAATTTTTCGCCGCGACGCCGGTTCCCTGGCTCAACATGCTCCTCTACTTCATCGTGGGCGTTGGACAAGGAGGCATCGAGCTGTCGGTCAATTGGGCAACGCTCCGCATGGAAGGGCTGGGCGGCGGCCGTGCGATGAGCCTCATGCACGGCGCGTTTTCGATCGGAGCCGTCGTGGGGCCTCTCATCATCGCGATTCTGATCAGCGCACACCTCGAGTGGACACTGATCTACAGGGGCATTGGGGTATTGTTTCTGGCCATCGCAGTGTTCATGCAATTCATGCCCCTCGCAGCCCTCGGCAAGGACAAAGGGCACATAGCCGGCGGGTCGAGGAGAGACCTCTTCCGCCATCCTGCGTACTGGCTCGGGTTCTTCGCGCTCTTTGTGTACGTGGGCGTCGAACTCGGCATCTCGAACTGGGTCGCAGAATATTTCGTGCGCGTCTTTGGCGCACCCATAGCGACCGGTTCATTCATGGTCTCGCTATTCTGGGCAGGACTCTTGGTCGGGCGCTTCGGTGTGCCCTTCTTGCAAGCTACCATAAAAAGAGAAAAAATCTTTATCGTGCTTTCCGTGCTGATGGCCCTCTCCGTAATTGCCCTCGCCTCGATCGGCTTTATGAACAATGGGAAAATTGCCAGTGTAATCGCAGGTGTGCTCGTCATCTCCGCAGGCTTCGGCTGCTCCATCATCTATCCAAACATCATGAGCATCCTTGGCGATCTTTTCCCGCATACACAGAGCGAGGCCGTGGGCTTTGCCGCGATGGGGGGCGGCATGGGAGGATTCGTATTCCCCTACCTTATGTCGGCCGTCTCGGCAGCCTGGGGTATTCGGACGGGCTTTATGATCTATGCGCTCTTCTCGCTCGTCATTGTCGCCCTGAACGTGTCGCTGGTGCGCGCGGAAGCCCGAGCAGGCTCTGAAAAAAAATAATTCGGCACTGCAATACCTTGACAGCTCGCCATCCTCATGATTTACTTTCAGAAGGAAAGTAAAACTTATAAGGAGGTCTCGATGAAAAAAGCATTGATAGTATTGGCACTTGCGATCGCATGTGCCTCTATGGTCTCCGCCCAGACCATCAACGTTCTGTTCTGGGACGATGCCTATCCTCGCGCGCTCATGGAAAAAATTCCGGAATTCGAAAAAGCTACCGGAATCAAGGTCAATTTCGAAATCCTTCAGCCGCCCCAGGTCTTCACGAAGACTTCGGTGAGCGTCTCGAAGGATCACACAGACTACGATCTCGTGTGTGTCGATGAGGGAAATATTCCTCTCTTTGCGCCCCTCATGCTGCCCTACGACCAGTGGGGTCCCGGCAAGGTCTTCAAGAAAATCGATCCAAACACGGTGACGCCCGCCATGCTCGATGTCGCCCAATGGGATGGCAAGCTCATTGGTCTTCCCATCAACGGCAACCTCTACGTGTGGATGACCCGCAAGGACCTCATCGAAAATAAAACGTACCAGGCTCAGTTCAAGGCGAAGTATGGCTACGATCTCGGCGTGCCGCAGACGCTGCAGCAGCTGCTCGACGAAGGAACCTTCTTCTACGAAAAGGGCATCGTGTCCGGCGGTTTCGGTCCTTTCAACGGCGGACCGGCAGGTGTCTTTGGTGAAGCGATCTACATGTGGAATTCCTTCGGCACCGATTTCATCAACTGGGTAAACGGCAAACCGACGCTCGTCATCGACAAGGCGAAGGGTGTGCAGGGCATGGAGTTCTACAAGAAACTCATGAAGATCTCTCCGAAGGGCGCCGAGACCTGGGCGCACGTCGAGCGCCAGGCAGCATTCTGCGCCGACCCGAAGGGTGTATTCAGCATGTTCATTTGGCCTGCTCAGATCGCCAGCTATGAGGATCCCGACAAGTCGCTCGTCGCGAACAAGATCGTCTACAGCGCGCCACCAGCCGGTCCCGCAGGTAGATTCGCCATCCGCGGCACATGGGCGGTGAATATTCCTCTTGCATCGAAGAATAAAGACGCGGCCGCCGAGTTTGTGTACTGGTGGGCCTCGAAGGACATCGCTGCGTGGCTCGTCGAGCAGAACACCGTACCGGCGCGTACCGACGTGTTGACCGATCCGCGCTATGCCAAGTCCAAACCATGGCTCGCCGCGATTGCGGACTCGATGCAGTACGCAGCCGCGCGCCCCCGATTCAACGAGGTCGCGCAGGTCCAGGATATCGTGAAAAAATACTGGATCATGGGAATTACCGGCCAGATGTCCTGCGACGATGCTATGCAGAAGATTATGGATGAGACGAATAATGTCCTCAAGAACGCAAAGTATTGAGCAAAGGGATAGCACAAGACTTTCAGGAAAGGCGCGCGGGCGTGCGCCTTTCCTGTTTCTTGCTCCCGCCATCATCGTTGTTTTTGCTGTATTGATCTTTCCGATCGTCTTTTCTCTCATTGTCTCGACCTACGACTGGCCGCTCTCCGAGGGGGCGGGCGCGCGGAGTTTCGTAGGTTTCGATAACTATATCAATCTCACGAAAGACCCTGAGTTCTGGAACAGCCTCAAACTGCAGCTCGGATTCATATTCATCGCGATTCCGATCGAACTCGTGTTGGGATTCGCGGTGGCGCTGCTCCTCAATCGTGAATTCTTCGGCGCCCGAGTGGTGCGCAGTCTTCTTCTGCTGCCTGTTTTTTTTCTGCCGATTCTCTCAGGTATGACCTGGCGCTTCATGCTCCAGCCCCGATATGGACCACTCAATACCCTCATCGTCAATCTGGGCGGTCCTGAAGTCTCGTGGCTGGGCAATCCGATAACCGCCTACATCGCCATTATCATTCAGGATGTATGGCGAATGTGGCCCTTCATGTTCATGCTGTTGTACGCGGGGCTTACCGCGATTCCCCAAGAGCTCATGGAGGCAGCCCAGATCGACGGGGCCGGTTTCTGGCGCAAATTGCGTTCTCTCACGATACCGCTTCTCTCGCCGACCATCCTCACGGCGGTGCTGTTGCGCATCATCGACGCGCTCCGTGTCTTCAGCGAAGTATACGTGATGACGGAGGGTGGCCCCGGCTCCGCAACGATGCTCTTCTCGCTCTATACGCAGCGACAGGCCTTTGGATATCAAAAAGTCGGCATGGCGAGCGCTATGGCGATCTTCCTTCTCATACTCTCTATCGTGTTTGCGCTGACGCTGGTGCGTAAGAACATGTCCCTCGACGTGCTCGAGGAAAAGGCAGGCGCATGATGAGCACACCGCGAAAAAAGACACGTAAAATTATTGTAAATAGTATTATCGCAATCGTCGCCTTCGCCGTGCTCGCGATCGAGCTCTACCCGATTGCGATTACGGTGCTGAACGGCTTCCGTCGCGATATCGATATTCTCTCCGGCCGACCATTTCAGCTGAATCAGCTCACACTGAGAAGCTATCAACTCGTGCTGAAAAATGTAGGATTCCAGGTCGGGATGAAGAATTCTATTATAGTAGGAATTCTCTCAACGGGGATTTCGGTGCTGATCGGCGCGATGGCTTCCTACGGAATCGCGCGCTTTCACTTCAGAGGGAGAAACGGGCTCGCGTACAGTTTTCTCGTCTTGCGTATGCTGCCGCAGATCTCCCTCGTCATCTCGCTCTACCTTATGTTTTCCGCAGTGGGATTGCGCGACACGATCGCGGGCATCACGCTTGCGCATACGAGTTTCAATGTGCCCTATGTCATTTGGCTCCTCTTGCCCTTCTTCACCGCGGTGGACAAGGCCTACGAGGAGGCGGCGATGGTCGATGGCTGCACTCGTTCCGGGGTGTTTTTCAAGATTTTTATCCCGATCGTGGCACCGGGGCTTGTGGTCGGAGCGGTGTTCGCGTTTTTGAATTCGTGGAACGAGTTCATGTATGCCCTCATTCTCACGGGAGTGAACGCAAAGACCGCGCCCGTGGCGATCAATGGGCTTCTCGGCGGCGAAACCCTCACCTGGGGGCAGGCGTGCGCTGCCGGCACGATCATGCTGATACCTGTGTTCATTTTCACGCTTGGCATGCAAAAGTTCCTCATTCGAGGCATTACGGCAGGCGGCGTCAAAGGTTAAACGACTATGGCGATCAAGAAATTTACACTCAGGCCCAGCGATCATGGTTTTGTACTCGAGGCTGATGGGCAAGTGGCATTTGTGCACGATACCGCGGAACCCGCACTCTCCATGGGTACAGGCGAGGCGCGTATCGCGATGCACCACGGCAACTTCGATATCGAGGATGAGCTCCGCGAGCTCTGTCCTCTGTCGAAGGTCGAGATCGGTGCGGATGGTGCCTCGGTTCGATTCTGTTCCGAGGGAGGTCGCTGGGCCGCCACAATGCGCATCTCGATCGAAGATGGGCGACTCGCGCTGCGTTTCAGCGAAGCGAGCGCGCAAGCAGGTACACGCCGCGTGCGCATCCGCCTTCCCGCCGAATCGCGCGAGCACGTGTACGGGTGCGGCGAGCAGTTTTCGTACTTCGACCTACGTGGCCACAAGTTTCCACTCTGGACGAGCGAGCAGGGCGTCGGGCGCAATAAGTCGATGCGCATCACCCACGAGGCAGATCTCAACGACCACGCGGGCGGCGATTACTGGTGGACCTTCTTTCCACAGCCCACCTTTGTTTCGTCCGAAGGCTACTGGGTGCACGCAGACACGAGCGCTTACTCAGTCTTCGACTTCAGGCGCGCACGTGCCCACGAGCTCTATTTCTGGGAATTGCCGGCCATGCTCCTCATTGGTCAGGCCGACACGATGCCAAAGCTCCTTGAGGACCTGAGTGCATACTTTGGTCGGCAACCTGAGATGCCCCAGTGGGTATACCGAGGCGTCATGCTCGGCATCCAGGGCGGCACTGAGGTCTGCGAGACCAAGCTCCGCGCCGCGCAGGCGGCGGGAGTGCCCGTTGCAGGCATCTGGGCGCAGGACTGGGAGGGCATCAACATCACAAGCTTCGGCCAGCGCCTCCGCTGGAACTGGGTCTGGAATGCCGACCGCTACCCAGGGCTCGACCGCGCAATCGCCCGATGGAAATCCGAGGGCACGCGCTTTCTCGTCTATGCCAACTGCTATGTGGGGCGCGGATGGTCGCTCTGCGAAGAGGCCGCATCTTGCGGCTATCTCGTAAAAAATTCCTCAGGCGAAGATTACTACGTCGATTTTGGCGAATTCTATGCGGGAATCGTCGACCTCACCAACCCGGAGGCCTTCGATTGGTTCGCCGACAAACTAGCGAAAAATATCCTCGAATTCGGCGCGAGCGGTTGGATGGCGGACTTCGGCGAATATCTGCCGACCGACGCGGTGCTCTACGACGGCACACCGGCCCTCCTCGCTCACAACCTCTGGCCCGTGCTCTGGGCGCGCTGCAATGCGGAGGCGGTCAAGAAGGCCCGTGCGGAGCAAGAGGCGCTTTTCTTCATGCGCGCGGGCTTCACGGGGAGCCAACGCTGGTGCCCCATGATGTGGGCAGGCGATCAAAATGTCGACTGGTCGAACGATGACGGGCTGCCGAGCGCGCTCCGCGCTGCTCTTGGGCTCGCGATGTGCGGACACGGCCTGCACCATAGCGACATCGGCGGCTACACCACGCTCTATGGCATGCACAGAACGAAGGAGCTCTTCATGCGCTGGGCGGAACTGTCGGCGTTTAGTCCCCTCATGCGCACGCACGAGGGCAACCGCCCGAATGACAACTGGCAGTTCGATTCCGACGCCGAAACGCTCGCGCATCTCGGTCGCATGACGCGCGTACATGTTGCCCTCGCCGATTACCTGCGGTCCGCAGTGTTGGAGAACGCCAAGCGAGGCATGCCAGTCATGCGTCCGCTGTTCCTCGCCTATCCCGAGGATGAGCGCGCGTGGAGCTGCGACGACGAGTATCTGTTTGGTCCCGATCTCCTCGTGGCTCCTGTCGTAAAAGAGGGTGCGCGGTCGAGGGTGGTACTGTTCCCGCGCGGCATGTGGCTCGATTTCTGGAGCGGGGATGTCGCATGGAACTCGGCGTTCGGGGGTGAACGCGAACTCGATGCACCGCTCGGCGCGCCGCCGGTGTTCATCCGTGAGGGCTCTCCATGGATGGCCACCTTTACCGAGGCGCGCACAGCTGCCGATCGATACATGCAGTGAGGGCTTTCGTTCTAAATAACAATGCTAGCTAATCCCTGTCGTATTGGGTGTTCTTGTAGAACTCGCCAAGGCGTATCGTGTGGCTACTTTTGAGGCAATGCAGGGGATTTACTTACTTTGTGAAAATAAATATTATAGGACCTAATATGAGTAGTATGAATAGAGAAGAAATCGCAGCGCTCGAGCGCAAAGCCCGCGAAATCCGCGGCCTCACAATCGAAGAGATCGGGTATCTTGGCGTGGGACACATCGGTGGATCGCTCTCCATCGTCGACATCCTCGTCCTTTTGTACCACAAGCATATGAAGATCGATCCGACAAATCCAACCTGGGCTGAGCGCGATATGCTCGTGCTCTCGAAGGGCCACGCGGGTCCTGCTCTCTACGCGACCCTCGCGGATAAGGGCTACTTCCCCCTTGACTGGCTTCTCACCCTCAACAGGGGTGGCACGAAGCTACCGAGCCACTGCGACCGCACGAAGACGCCTGGCATCGACATGACGACAGGTTCGCTCGGCCAGGGGCTTTCCGCCGCGGCAGGTCTCGCTCTCGCGCGCGCAATAGACAAAAAGCCCGGTTTTATCTACTGCATAATCGGCGATGGAGAATCGAACGAAGGCCAAGTCTGGGAAACCGCGATGTTCGCGTCGCACAAGCGACTCTCGAATCTCATCGCCTTTGCTGACTGGAATGGCATGCAGATCGACGGTCTGACGAAAGATGTGATGGACATGGAAGACATTGTCGCCAAGTGGAGGGCCTTTGGTTGGCATGCCCAGATGGTCGATGGCCACGATTTCGCCGCGATGGATGCCGCGATTGAAGAGGCCAAGCGCCGCGCCGCGCCCGGCATCGAGAAGCCGACCATCATCATACTCCGAACCATCAAAGGCAAGGGCGCCCCTTTCTGCGAAGGGCAGGTGACCAACCACAACATGAATTTCTGCATCGCACAGGTCAAAGAAGCACTTGTGGCACTCGATGTGCCCGCGCACATCACGCCGGAACTTCTGCGGGCGCAGTAAGTGCTGCACGCAGGCACACACCACCAACAACAGGAGAAAATCATGGCTGACCAAAAAGAAATGCGCGAGGTATATGTCGAAACACTCATGTCTCTCGTCGAAGAGGGAAAAGATATCATTGTCCTCGAAGCCGATCTCATGCGGGCCACCGGCACAACGGCCTTCGCGAAAAAATATCCCGAGCGGGCCATCAATGTCGGCGTCGCCGAGGCTGATCTCGTCGGCGTAGCCTCTGGCCTCTCCGCAGGAGGCAAGATACCCTTCGCCGCCACCTTCGGCTGCTTTGCGTCCCGCCGCGCCTACGATCAATTCTTCCTCTCCGCGAATTACGCGCACCTCAATGTCAAACTCGTCGGCACCGACCCAGGCGTCACCGCCGCGTACAACGGCGGCACCCACATGCCCTTCGAGGACCTCACCCTCATGCGCGTCATCCCGAATCTCACCATCGCCGAACCACCCGACGCGGCATCGCTCGCCGCCGTCACAAGAATCGCCGCCGAGACCGATGGCTGCTTCTACCTGCGACTCCAGCGCAAGGCAGCGCCCCAGATCTACCCCGACGATGAAACATTCGAGCTCGGCAGAGCCAAAGTGCTTCGCCGAGGAAAAGATGTCACCCTCGTTGCGCTCGGCACCGTGATGGTCAACGAGGCATTGAAGGCGGCCGCAAGCCTTGCTGAAGAAGGCATCGAGGCAACCGTCATCGACGCGATCTGGCTTGCCCCCCTCGATGAGGCGACAATCCTCGCCAATTCCCCGAGCGGCCGCATCGTAACCTGTGAGAACCACAGAGTCACCGGCGCGCTGGGCTCGGCGGTCGCCGAACTCATCGCAGAGAAAGCGCCGGGGATGCGCCTTGCACGCATCGGTGTCGCCGCGAACCTCTTCGGCGAGGTCGGCACGCTCGAATGGCTCGCCGAGCGCTTCGAACTCACCGCGCCGCACATCGCGGAAGCGGCTCGAAAGCTTATGTGGTAATCGAGAGACAGCGGGCAACCGCGCGCCCCCGCACACGGAAGAGGCCTCAACAAGCCTTCCCGTCTCAAGGCGCCCGGCGCGCGAGCTGCTCAAGGCTGTCCATTTCATATTCGTCAAGGAGCTACCATTATGGCGGAAAAGATTGTCATCGCAATCGCATCGGACCTCTCCGGTTTTCCTCTCAAGCGCGAAGTCGTCAAACACCTTCGCGAAAACCATCCCGACATCGAAGTCCTCGATTTCGGCATCGAGAGCGAAGATGCCCCACAGCCCTACTACATCCAGGCGTCGAAAGTCGCCAAAGCCATCCAGGATGGACGTGCCCAGAAAGGCATTGCCATCTGCGGGACGGGCCAGGGCATGGCCATTGTCTGCAACAAGCACAAGGGTGTCTACGCCTGCGTGGCCGACGACATTTTCTCGGGCGAGCGAGGAAAGATCATCAACAACGCCAATGTGATCACCATGGGGGGCTGGATCACCGCACCTTTCCTCGGTTGCCAGATCGTCGACGCATGGCTCTCGGTCCAATTCACGCAGAAGATGGAGTTCAAGCGCGAATTCCTCACCAATGCCTTCAACAACGTCCAGAAAATCGAAGAGGAGCAGTTTAAATGAGCGACCACAGTTCCCCAGCTTCATCGACCTCGTCCGTATTTTCTGGGTCTTCCACACCGCATGAAGAAGTGGCAGCCAACCGCACACTCATCGCCGAATACCTGTCCCGAGCACGCGCCGCACAGAAAATCGCCGCGACATGGAGCCAGGAACGGGTCGACGAAGTCTGCGTCGCCGTCGGCTGGTCAGTGTACAACGACGAGAACATCCGCATCCTCGCTGAATCCGCGGTCGCCGAAACCGGCATGGGCCGTGTCGCGGACAAGATCGCCAAACACAAAAACAAAGTGATGGGCGTCCTCCGCGACATCCGGGGTGTGCGAACCGTCGGCCTCATGGAAATCGACCAAGCTCGTGGCCTGCGCAAGTATGCGAAACCCGTCGGCGTGGTCGGCGCACTCGTCCCTGTGACGAATCCCACCGCCACCCCCGCCTCCAACGGCCTCTCGATCCTCAAAGGGGCGAACGCCGTCATCTTCGCTCCCCACCCCAAGGCCAAAAAATCGACCACCCTCGCCTGCGTCTATATGCGCGAGGCGCTCAAAAAAGTCGGAGCCCCCGTCGACCTCGTTCAGGTCATCGAAGAACCCTCGATCGAACTCACTCAGGAGCTTATGCGTCAGGTCGACCTCATCGTCGCCACCGGCGGCGGAGCGATGGTCAAAGCGGCTTACTCTTCCGGCAAGCCGGCCTACGGAGTTGGCCCCGGCAACGCCGTCCAGCTCCTCTGCGAAGACGCCGACGCCGATGACGCCGCCCAAAAAATCGCCACCTCGAAGAGCTTCGACAACGCGACAAGCTGCTCGAGCGAGAACTCGGCCGTCGTTCACCGTGCGGTCTGGGATCGTTTCCTCGCCGGACTCGCTCGGGAGGGCGGGTACCTCTGCAACGAGGCCGAGAAACGCGCCCTGCGCCACCACCTCTGGGTCCTCGGTAAAAACGGACAGGAGAACCTCAATCCCGCCATCATCGCCCAGAACGCCGATACAATCGCGCGAGGCGCAGGCTTCGAAGTCCCGCCGACCACGCGATTCCTCGTCGTGATCGGCGAACAGCCCATCGAATCCGACCGCTTCTTCTGGGAAAAACTTTCCCCCGTCCTCACAGTCCTCCCCTGCGACTCCTTCGAGCAGGGTATGAGCTATGTCGAACGGATTACCGATCTCTGCGGCACGGGCCACTCGTCGGGCATCTTCACCTTCAACGACGACTACATCGAGAAGATGGGCGCATACATGCGCTCGAGCCGCATCATGGTCCGCCAGCCGATGGTCTCCGGCAACGGCGGCGCCTTCTTCAACGGCATGCCCAGCACCGTCACCCTTGGCTGCGGCACCTGGGGCAACAACATCACTACCGAGAACATCCACTGGAAACAGTTCATCAACGTCACCTGGCTCGCAATGCCCATCGAACCGAACCGGCCGAGCGACGAATCGATCTTCGGCGCCTACTGGGAGCGCTACGGCAAATGAAACTCCACGAATTTCAGGCGAAAGCCCTCTTTCGAGACTATGGAATCCCCACGCCGCAGGGGGAACTTGCGAACACGGTCGCGTCCTCGATCGAGGCCGCAAACCGCATCGGCTACCCCTGCGTCCTCAAGAGCCAAGTGCTGCGGGGCGGACGCGGCAAAGCCGGCCTCGTCGACATTGTCCACGACGCAGAAGAAGCGCGCACAGCCTCGGAATTCATCTTCGCATCGGACTGGAAGGTCCGACGCGTCCTCGTCGAACCCACTGTCGACCACGTACGCGAACTCTACCTCTCCTTTTCCGCCGATGCGCCATCCGGCGCCCACCTACTCCTCGCAAGCGCCGATGGTGGCGTCGAGATCGAAGAGCTCGCCCGGACCGCTCCCGACCAGATCATCCGCGCACGGATCGACAGCATACGGGGCATCATGCCCTTCGAGGCACGCGCCCTTGCCTACGATCTGGGCCTCAGCCCCGCCATCGCGAAGAACTTCGCGCCCATCGTCGAGAAACTATATAGACTCTATGTCGAAAAGGACGCCGAACTCGCCGAAATAAACCCCCTCTTTCTGACAAGCGAGGGCACCTTCGTCGCGGCGGACGCAAAAATCTCCATCGACGACAATGCTCTCTTTCGCCACACGGAATTCCAGCAGGAAGACGCCGATTTCGATTCTGACATCGCGCGCGAAGCCGCCGCCGAAGGCATCCCCTATCTCCAGTTCGACGGCGACATCAGCCTCATGTGCGCGGGAGCCGGCCTCACCACCGCCGTCTACGACCTTGTCGTGGATTTTGGAGGCTCCGTCGCCAACTACCTCGAATTCGGGGGTCCCAACTACCGCAAATCCGTCCGAGCCATGGAGCTCTGTGTGCGCAACAATCCGAAAGTCATCCTCATCGTAACCTTCGGCACCATCGCGCGCGCCGACATCATGGCAGAGGGAATCGTCGAAGCCATTGGCCGCTTAAAGCCAACCTGCCCCATCGTCACCTGCATTCGGGGCACAGGCGAAGAAAAAGCTCACGAAATCCTTCGCGGCGCAGGGCTCACTCCCCTCATCGACACCGAGGAGGCGGTCCGCAGCGCAGTCGCCCTCTCGAAAGGAGGTCGCCCGTGAGCATTCTCATCGATCGAACCACCCGCGCCATCGTCATGGGCGCCACCGGCTCAGAAGGCAGTTTCTGGACAGGCCACATGGTCCAACTCGGCACGCAGGTTATCGCCGCGGTTACGCCCGGCAAAGAAGGAGAGCGTGTCGGCGACATCCCCGTCTACCACACTGTGCATCGCGCCCTGAATGCCCGGGGCCCCGCAGACGCCGCGATGCTCTTCGTTCCACCCCGCTTCACCAAAGACGCCGTCTTCGAGTGCCTCGACGCAGGAATCAAACTCATCGTCACCGTTGCGGACGGCATTCCTCTCCATGACGCCCTCCAGATCCGCGCCGCGGCCCGCGCATCGGGCACCACCATCATCGGCGGCAACACCTCCGGCATCATCTCTCCGGGCAAAGCCATGCTCGGCATGTTCCCCTACTGGATCGAACGCGTCTATAAACCAGGCCGAATCGGCGTCATGACCCGCTCGGGCAGCCTTACCAACGAGGTTACCGCAATGGTCGTGCGCGCCGGCTTCGGCGTTTCCACCCTCGTGGGAGTCGGCGGCGACCCCGTGCCCGGCATGCGCTTCGCAGAAGTGCTTGCCGCCCTCGAACTCGACCCGGAAACCGACGCCGCCGTCATGATCGGTGAACTCGGCGGCACCATGGAAGAAGAGGCGGCAGACATGATCCGCTCCAAAGCATTCACCAAACCCCTCGTCGCCTTCGTGGCCGGGCGCCACGCCCCGCAGGGCAAACGCATGGGCCACGCCGGCGCCATCATCTCCGGCGGCAAAGGCAGCGCTCTCGACAAAATACATGCCCTTCAATCCGCAGGCGCCCTCACCGCCGACCGCGCTTCCATGGTCGGCACACTCCTCGCCGAAGCACTCGCGCACTTCGCGCCTCCACGAGGAATCACCGCATGAACAAGATGAACAGGCCTTCCGAGACCCGACGATTCATCGGCATCGGCGTCGCCATTGTCCTATTCTCAATCATAGCCTTCGTTCCGCTCTCGGAGACATTCCGCCACGCGGGTGATGCTTTTCTCGATCCGCGCGGCCAGCGTGCTCTCGCCGTCCTCATCGGCGCCCTCGTGATGTGGATAATGGAAGTCCTTCCTTTCCACATCACTGGCCTTCTTGCAATGTTGATGCTCACCTTCGTCGGCGCAGGAGATTTTCAGACCATCGTAAAAAACGGATTCGGAGACGATGTCGTACTCTTCTTTATAGGAGTGCTCGCCCTTGCGGCTGCAATTGTTCGCTCGGGCCTCGGGAAGCGAGTCTCTCTCCTCGTCCTCTCCATCACCGGCAACTCGAGCCGACGCATCATATTCGGATTCCTCGCCGCGGGCGCCTTTCTCTCGATGTGGGTCACCGCCATGGCATCGAGCGCCATCATCATGCCCCTCGCCCTCGCCATCCTCACCGAAGAGGGCGCCAAACCAGGAGAAAGCCGCTTCGGCCGTGCCCTCATGCTCGCAGTCGCTTGGGGAGCCCTCATCGGCGCCGTCGGCACACCAGCCGGCTCAGGCTCCAACCCGATCGTCGTCAAATTCATGGGAAGCCTCGCCCACATCGACATCTCATTCACACGCTGGATGCTATTCGGCCTTCCCATCCTCATCCTCCTCCTCCCTGCTGCATGGGCTGTCCTCATCCTATTGTGGCCCCCCGAAATGACCCACCTCCGCAAGAGCCGCGACGACATCAAACGCGAATTCGCAAGCCAAGCCCCCATGAGCCGCGACGAAGTCGCCACACTCATCGTCTTCGCCATCACCGTCGCGATCTGGATCCTCTCGCCGATACTCCAGAACATACTCCACATAAAACTCCCCATCTCGATGGGAGCCATCCTCGCCGTCGTACTCCTCTTCTTCCCCGGAATGACCAGCTTTAAATGGAAAGACCTCGAAAAAGAGATCGACTGGTCGGGCATCATCCTTATCGCCGCGGGCATCAGTCTCGGTATGACGCTCTATCAGACCGGCGCCGCGGCCTGGCTTGCCGCCATACTTCTCGGAGGAATCGGAAGCTTCCCACTCTTTGTAAGAATCATTCTGATCGTATTCGCCGTACTCGCCATCAAAATCGTCTTCTCGTCCAATACCCTCACCGGCACCATCATCGTGCCCCTCGTCCTCGCCCTCGGACCTCGCCTCGGCACAGGCGCCGCAGGCCTCGCCCTCGCCGCAGGCTTTACCGCCAATCTCGCCATAATCCTCGTCACCAGTTCGCCAGTGAATATAATCCCCTACACAACCGGATACTTCAGTATTAAAGACATGGCGATCGCCGGCCTCATTCTCACGCCCGTCGTAGCCATTGTCATCGCCCTCGTCTTCAGTATTCTGGGACCGATTACGGGTATCATGTGATCCGACAGATCCAAACCAAGAACAAGGGTGAGGTGAGGTGAGCTGAGGGAGCTGATCTGAGCTGAGGTGAGCTGAGCTGAGGAGCTGATCTGAGCTGAGGTGAGGTGAGGTGAGCTGAGCTGAGGGATCTGATGTGAGCTGATCTGAGGGATTTGAGGTGATCTGAGGCCAGGGGAGTTGATCTGCCTGCGCCTTGATCATTGGGATTTTTCGTCTGTCGCGCCTTAGTCCTAGCCGACCTTGGAGTTTCTAAACTCACCGCCGCGCGCGAAATATTCTTCATAGACCAGGTCGCAGGCGGCCTTGCAGGCCAGCGTCGGGCTGTACTCCGACGCGATGACGCGCGCGCCGGCAGGACCGAAGCGCTGATCGTTGTGCGCGTAGTCGACCGAGGCCGCTGCCGCGAGTCGCTCGGAGAGCTTTGCCGAGCGCGTGACGATGACAACCGCCTCCGGCGCAAGAATACGCCGTATATCCCGAACCGCGTGCGTCGAGACTTCGAGAATAGGGGCAATCGCGGCATCGACCTCGGGCCCGCCCATGGCCAAAATCCGCTCGACGTCCTCGATGCCCCTGCAGGGTTGCAACGACGAAAGCGCATCGCATACCGCATCTTCGTTAAGATAAAGTTCGAGGCAGCCCCGATTGCCACAGGAGCAGGCCTTGCCGGCTGGGTCGATGGAGAGGTGCCCTACCTCGAAGGCTGTTCGATTTCTATCCGACACGAGCTTTCCATTCTGGATAAAGGCGCCACCGACGCCCGCGCGCACGAGAAAGAGAAAGAGCGAGGAGACACCGTGCGCCTGCCCGTAGCGGTGCTCCGCGAGCGCGACGATGGAGGCGTTGTTGGTCACCACAACCGGCACTGAGAAGCGCTGCTGCAGACTGTGCGCGAGCGGGTACTCGGTCATGCCAGGGATGCGCGCATAGAAATGGACAACACCGGTGGTCACACTGACGGAGCCTGGTGCCCCGACACCGATACCGAGGAGTTTCTCGGTGCCGATCCCAGCCTCGCCGAGCATGTCTCGGATGAGATCGGCGATGATGTCGACTGCGTCTTCGGCAGATGGGGGCGAGGCGAAGCACAGGTCTCGCTGCGCGATGAGGCTGCCTGCAAAGTCCTGGATCACGGCCGCCGCCGACCGCGCCCAAAAGTCGACACCGACCACATAGGCCGCGTCTGCCCGTATGCGATAGTTGACCGGGCGGCGGCCTTTCTTTCGATTCTTTACGTTCGGCGTGTCGTCGCCATGAACCGCCTCGATGAGGCCATTCAGCTCAAGATCGGAGAAAATGCGGAATACTGTGGGGGCCTTGAGCCCAGTGCGCTGAACCGCCTTGCTCTGCGACAGCGCACCCTGTCGAAAAATGAGCCTGAGCACGAGGCGCTGGTTGCGCTCTCGAATGAGATGCGCGCGTTCGGGATGCGGATCGTCTTGTATCATTGATCCTCACGCCCCCATGATCCTGTCGGCACACTTCTCGATCAAGGAAAGGCTGCTTTTTATGGTAGATTTCCGTTTCATGCCAGGTTACAAAATACACCCGGAGAAAGGTGTCCGCAACTACTCCTCAGCTACTATTCGATAAGCTCCCAGCCCGCGATCTTTGCGGCGATTCTGAAAGGTTCGATGTAGTTACCATATACAACAGAAGCGTGATGAGCAACACCGTGCTGGACCACTTTGTCGAGTACCTTGCGGACAGGCTCGTCGAATTTCGCCTTGAGGTAGGTGCCTTTGAGCTCCTTCTCCATGGGTATCGCGCGCGCCTTCTGCAAGAAAACGCGGTACTTTCCTTCTGCTGAATCGAGGCGCAGCACAGACAGCTCGCCCTCTTTGAGCACAAAATCCGCCGTGACGCCCTTGCCGCCCGCAAAATAGGTGTCGAGCGAGCGCACACAGCGCCCATCCCAGAGATTGCAGGGCGCGACCCCACAGTGCCAGAACAGAGCAAAATCCTTCTCGAAATCCACCTGCGAAAAATCGAAGAGGAAGGGAGTTTCAGCTCCCACCGCGCGTTGCATGAGCATCGAAATCCCACCCTCCACATCACCCTCGCACGCGAGGATCCGATCTTCGCTCTGCAATAAGCTCATCGCCGCGCAGGGCGAGATGCCGTACTCGGCCGCAAACTCCGGCCAGCATCGGATCGCGAGTGCGTCGATCGCATATTTATCGAGAAATCCCTCGAGCTTGACCGCGAGCGTCGCAACCTTCGAAAGCTGCTCGGCGCTAATCCCCGAGACATCGAAGATAGTCTCGAGCTGCGCAGTGCGCGCGGCGATCGCCTCCTCTGTGGCGGGGAAGTTCCACACTTCCGACAGCTCGTAGTGGTCGATGAGGATGCCCGTCTGCTGATAGAGCGCAAGGTCCGCCACGCTGAGGTTGAAGAATCCATGCGCGCGGTAGCCGAGAATCCCGATGTGCGAGCGCGAGAGCACCTTCAGCACGCGGATGGCGTCGACCCAGTTCTCGTCGATCTTGTTGCCGATGGTTACATGGTAATTTCGAATCTGGGATTTGTAGAGATTCGAGGCATTGAGATTGACGCCGCAGACCGAGTTGAGCCGAATCTTTCCGCCATTGTAGGGAAGCTCCGGCAGTCCCCACAGGAGAATCGGCGCATGCACCGACTTCGCGAGTTCGAGCGCAAGGTGCCCCAAATGGAAGGTTCCCGATATGATGACAAGCCCGTCGACGCGCGAAGATGCAAACTCCTCAGCGGCCTTCTTTGCGTCTTCGACCTCGAACACGAGATCCTCGTGCGCCACAATTTTCACATTCTCGAGCGCGCCGAGATCACGGCGCATTCCAGCCCACAGCTCTTTCGCGGCGCCAAAATCGAAGGTCGTTCTAGCGAGGCATACGACTCCGAGTGTAATCGCTTCTTTCAAGATATTCTCCTCATGCCGCACGTAGGCCGGCTCTTTATTTTCACAAAGTAAGTAAATCACAGCTCCCCCTAGCCTGTCAACGAGCAGGCATCGTTTCTGCCAGGGTTGCGCTCGGCCCGTCTCCGAATTTTTTTTGATTTTTTTTATTATTTTACTTTGCAACTCAAAGTTATTTGTGTTATAATAGCTTTATGTGGACCATTTTGGAGGAATAAATGGAACATAAAAGGGATAACGGGATGGACGTGGAATCCCAGTTACAGCTCATCGAGAGTATTGTAGCCCAGTGCCAGAAGGTGGTTAGAGAAGATGGTTCCCTATGGGAATTTTGATTGTATCTCTGGCAGTCTGCCTGCTGTTGGTTTTTCAGATCTTTTCCCAGGGAACCCTGGGGGGATATTCGAAGGCAGCGCCGATGTTCTCTCTTATCATCATCCCCTTGCTCCTTAGGGCAGCCTACTTCCCCTTTGCGGTCCTTTTAGACTGGAAACCCTTTTATCTCTTCGGTTCCCTGTGGATACTGGCAGGGCTGCTCATGTTCCTCGTAGAGGGACTTTCAGTATTTCTGGTGTTTGACGTGGCTATTCTGGTCTGTGAGGTGCTTCCGGGGCTACTCTTGCGAAAACGGGCTCTTGGTACCAAGTAATGAAGGAGTTTGATTATTCCCGGATTGATGAGTTGCTGCATAATCCAATCCGGTTAGCAATTGTGACCGCCCTTAGCCAGGTGGAGGAGGGAGATTTTAAATGGCTTAAACAGCTTACTCAGACGACGGACGGCAATCTGGCCACCCATCTAAGGAAGCTCGAAGACAGAGGGTATATCAGTGTACAGAAAACCTTTGTTGGAAGAAGGCCCGCCAGCTTTTACCGGCTGACCGACAAGGGCCACGAGGCTTTTCTGGGGTACCTTGCTACCTTAAAAACCTATCTGGAATCGGTTTACTCACAAAAAGAGTGAATTATAGAGGCTTATTCAAATCCAGTACGGAGGTGAATCATGAAAAAGCTGGTGATTTTTTTACTGGCGGTAAGTCTTGGGCTAGGGCTGCCTGTCTATGGAGCAGATGGTGCAGCATGGAGGCCATCCGTGTATTTTAATCTGAACGAGGTGGCTGGTGATTTTGGGATGAGCGTTGGGGTGCAGTCTCCCCTCCTGCTCGGTGCGATTGGAGCTCGCCTTGAAGGAGTAGTCCAATGGTGCAATCTACCGGGTAGTACACAGCTCTGGTATCCCTATGCAGTCCTTCGCTCCGCCCTTACCGGGTATTCCAGACCCCTTGGTGACCTTAGGCTCTACGGGTATGGTGGAATAGAATTCGCCTTTCCCCAGCTATGGATGCCCCAACTGGATACAAAATCCTGGCGTTTTGGCGGTTTCGGCGGTTTCGGTTTTGAATTCTTTGCAACAAAAAGAATCTGTTACTATATAGAACTCGGAAGCACCGGTTCTTCTGCAAAAAGCAATGTTTCGGAAAGCGATGCGCGCTTATACCGCAACGGTTTCCAGACCATAGCTGGGCTCAAACTGTATTTGTAACATTTTGTCGGTCCGCATATGGGCCGACACACATGCTCGCCTGCTTTTCGAGTATCTACGCTTTCATCGTCGCTCGCCCCTATATCACTCGCGCGCCCGCATAGCGTTCCTGGAGCGCTTCGCTGAGGCCGTGGCGGATCATTTTCATCGCCGCGGGCAAATAGTCAAGGATGTCCTGGGCGGTGATGCCGTCCTCTCCCTTATCCTGGGCCGCAAGGTCGCCGGCCAACCCGTGTACGAATACGCCTTGCCTGACTGCAATCTCTAGTGGCAGCCCCAGGCCGAACATGGCGGCGATGGTGCCCGTCAGCACATCGCCCGACCCCGCTGTCGCCATGCCGGAGTTCCCGCTCATGTTGATAAACACCCGCCCGTCAGGATACCCGATCAGCGAGTGGGCACCCTTGAGGACGATGACGGCGTTCAGCGCAGTGGCCGTGTGTTGCAGGATGCCGATCTTGTCGTTCTCGATCTCGCGTACGGTCCGTCCAGTGAGGCGAGACATCTCGCCTAGATGCGGCGTAAGAATCGTTGCCGCCCTCCGCCCCTTGAGCACGTCCAAATCCTGGCATACTGCCGTGATGCCGTCGCCATCGATGAGCAGCGGTTTGTCGATCTCTGCGGTGAGTTCGCGGACCAGCCGTTGTGTTTCCGGGTCTAGCGATAGGCCTGGGCCGACGATCACCATGTCCACCCGCCCGGCAATCTCCAGCAAAGCCGGCTTGTTCCGGAGGGCGACGCTCCCCGCATCAGTCTCGGCCTGGGGATGAAAGACGATTTCGCTGTCTTTGCCGCCGATAAAGGGCACGATGGAGCGAGGTGCGGCCAGGCGAGCATAGCCGCCGCCCGCCTTGAGAAACGATAGAGCGGAGAAACTGGGCGCCCCAAAGTAACCCGCTGCCCCGGCGACGAACAGAGCCTCGCCAAAGTCCCCCTTATGAGCGTCCTTTCCCCTGGGTGGAATTTCAGCCGGCGCGCTGATCTCGATCTTGAGTGTGTCCGCGTCGTAGAGGCACGGCGGGAAGGAAATATGCGATACGTACAACGTGCCGCCCAGGTCGTACCCTGGGAAAAGCACGTTACCGATCTTGGGCAGACCAAAGGCAACGGTGACGTCCGCCCTAACCGCCACGCCCATCGCTTTGCCGGTGTCGCCGTGGATGCCGGAGGGAATGTCAACGCTGAACACCGCCTTGCCGCTCGCGTTGATCCGCTCGATGACATCACGGTACAGCCCCGTGACCTCGCGGGAAAGGCCCGTACCCAGGATGGCGTCCACGATGCCATCACAGTACGCAATCTCCGCCTCCGCCTCCTCGGCGGACGCGATCCGTCGCATTTCGATGGACAGCCGGGACGCGATGTCAAAGTTGGCTCTGGCCGCTCCATCGAACTTGGCTGGATCGCCCAGGATAAAAACCTTGACGTCCCCTCCGCTGGAGTGCAACTTGCGCGCCACGACCAACCCATCCCCGCCGTTGTGGCCCGGCCCGCAGAAGACAACAAAGCGTTTGCCCTTGACGCCAAATTCCTTCAAGATCGCAAAGTACACCGCCTGCCCCGCGTTTTCCATCAAGAGGTTGGTCTCGATACCAAATTCCTCAATGGCCCTTCGATCCAATTCCCGCATCTCTGATACAGTGCTGACTTTCATCGTTTATCCCTCATCTGCCGTTACCTTATCTGGCAATACCGAGCATTCATCATACTTGAAAGGTGTCCTCTACTTCCACTCGTCCACCGGCAAGGCCGACACGGGAACAACAAAGATGCTCTGAGATGCAACGTTGGCTAGGGGGGATAATATCGGGGTCCTTAGCTTTGACGTAAGGGAAAACACGTTGTTGCAAAACATCAAGTGAAAACTTGGACACAATGGGCTCCTTTTGAATTATCGCGAGTTATTGGATTCATTCCTAACTTGGCAGCCAGCGCGCCCTAGTTCGGGCAGCGCCCATTAGGCAGGATGTGATTTTTCAGAATATGGTAGCAGGCGCACCGAACCAGCATTTTCACACACGCGTGGCACACTGTATTGGCTTTGCCGGATATATTGCAGATATAGATATAATGCAGACAGTATCTCCAGGCTAATCTCCTGCACGGTGCAGCGTCTCGCAACTTCGCGGCGCTATCCGGCGCTGATTTTTCTCTCTGTGCTTCTAAAATCATTTGACAGCAACTATCAACAACTGTAAACTTTGTATTTAATATGAAGCATAATGAATTGAACTTTGCCTTGAGACAAGAGAGGTGCGCTTGATGGATGAAAAACCGAGTGACGTACTGACCATCGAAGAGTTGGCTGCCTACTTGAAAATACCGAAATCGACACTCTACAAGCTCGTACGAGAAGGCAAGATTCCCTCCCAGAAGATCGGCCGACACTGGCGTTTCCGGAAAGCAGCCATTGACCACTGGCTTGAGGAAACGCGCGCGAACGAACCCGGCTTAGGAGGAGATCGCTGATGGCGGAGCCACTCGCCGATAGCGTCATACGAGGCATTGACCAGGCTACTAAGCAGTACCATCGCCTTGTCTTCCTGGTCGCCTCGGCTGGTTCGGGCAAGACCGCTGCGCTCCGGGATGTTCATGAACGCACTGGGGCTCCGCTGATCAACGTCAACCTCGAACTTTCTCGGCGCATGCTCGACCTCACCGAGCGCCAGCGGGCCGTGCAGTTGCCCCACATCCTTGCAGAGATCGTGGATGCATCCAACGCCGGCCTGCCTGCGCTGCAAAACGATGCGGCGCGGAAGGCGGGCGTGGTTCTTTTGGACAACATCGAGGTCCTCTTCGATGTCGCGCTCAAACAGGACCCGTTGCGGCTCTTGCAGGGGCTCTCCCGAAACACAACATTGGTCGTGGCCTGGAGCGGCGAGATCAGGACTGAAGGGCAAGGATTGGGGACTAAGTCACCAACACCCGACGACTCATCACTCATTACTCAGTCCTCATCACTCTATTTGGTCTATGCGACGCCGGACCACCCCGAATACAAACGATATCCCTTACGAGATATCCTGGTAGTGAATCAAAAGGCCGTTACATGAAAACAAGGAACGAAAGCGCAGGAGGGCAGACGCGATGAAATACAGAGATCTGATTCAATTTGAGCCAATCGAGTCTGTGGTGCAGCTACGGGATGCCGACGAGGCCGCTGCTGCTCGGCGGCTTGTCCAGACCTATGTCATCTCCGATGAGATGGCCGAGAAACTCATCAATCTGGTTGCTCCTCAGCTTCAGTTCGACCAGCCCGTGGACAACAAGGGGCTGATGGTTGTGGGTAACTATGGCACCGGTAAATCGCACCTCATGTCCGTGATCTCTGCTCTGGCTGAAAACAGCGATCTCCTAGCACATCTGAATAACAAGAGCGTGGCCAGCGCAGCGGGGAAGTTCAGCGGGCGCTTCAAGGTAATTCGGACTGAGATCGGTGCGACCACCATGTCCCTGCGTGACATCCTCGTGGCCGAATTGGAGGAACATCTGGCCGCGATGGGCGTGCACTATTCATTTCCGGCCGCGGACCAGGTGTCCAACAACAAGCGTGCCTTCGAGGAGATGATGAGTGCTTTTCACCAGGAATATCCTGACCACGGTCTACTCCTTGTGGTTGACGAACTGCTCGACTACCTGCGCACCCGCAAAGACCAGGAACTTATTCTTGATCTCAATTTCCTCCGCGAAATCGGCGAGGTCTGCAAGGACCTGCGGTTCCGTTTCATCGCCGGTGTCCAGGAAGCCATTTTTGACAGTCCCCGTTTTTCCTTTGTGGCCGACAGCATCCGCCGGGTGAAGGATCGATTCGAGCAAATCCTCATAGCCCGCAAGGATGTGAAGTTCGTCGTTGCCGAACGCTTGCTCAAAAAAACCGTTGAACAGCAGGTAAAAATTCGGGAGTACCTGACACACTTCGCCAAATTCTATGGCCGCATGAACGAGCGCATGGACGAGTTCGTACGCCTCTTTCCCGTGCATCCGGATTACATCGACACCTTCGAACAAATTCGCGCCATCGAAAAACGAGAGGTTCTTAAAACCATCAGCCGAGAAATAGCAAAAATTCTCGATCTGGAACTTCCAACCCTCACCTCATCACCCATCATTCAGTCCTCATCACTTCTCCCGCCCGGGGTCATCGCCTATGACAGCTACTGGACTTCCTTACGCGAGAACCCGTCCTTTCGAGCCATTCCGGATATCAAGGCGGTGATCGATTGCAGTTCGGTGCTCGAGTCGCGCATCCAGCAGGCCTTCACCCGCCCGCAATATAAGCCCATGGCGATACAGATCATCCACGCACTGTCTGTCCACCGGCTCACGACGGGCGACATCTATACCCCCCTGGGCGCGACACCAGAGGAGCTGCGCGACGGGTTGTGTCTCTTTCAGCCGGGTATCGAGGAACTGGGCGGAGATCCGGCTGATGACCTGCTCTCCCAGGTGGAGACTGTCCTGCGGGAAATCCATAAAACCGTCAGCGGACAGTTCATCTCGTCCAACCCGGACAACCGACAGTATTATCTGGACCTCAAGAAAACCGACGATTTCGACGCGCTGATCGAGAAGCGGGCCGAGAGCCTCGATTCTTCACAGCTCGACCGCTATTACTACGAGGCACTCCGCCGGGTCATGGAATGCACCGACCAAACCTACGTTACGGGTTACAAGATCTGGCAGCACGAACTCGAATGGCTGGAGCGCAAGGCCGCGCGCCAGGGATACCTTTTCTTTGGCGCGCCGAACGAGCGCTCCACGGCAGTGCCGCCGCGGGACTTCTACCTTTATTTCATCCAGCCCTTTGACGCGCCACATTTTAAGGATGAGAAGAAAGCGGATGAGGTGTTCTTCAGACTCTGTCTGAAGAGTGCGGAGTGCGATGTGCGAGATGCGGAAGAACTAAACGCACTACGCACGACGCACCACGCACTTGATTTCAGGGAAACCCTGAAATCGTTCGCCGCCGCTCTGGACCTAGCATCCACCGCTTCGGGTTATGCCAAGTCAACCTACGAATCCAAGGCATCGAACTTCCTGCGCGATCTTGTGCAGTGGCTCCAGAAGAACATGACTACGGCCTTCGAAGTCACCTATCAAGGGCGCACCAAGCCCCTGACCGAATGGGCCAAGGGTAGCGAGCAGAAATTCGCGTCCATTAGCATTAATTCGCGGTTTAACTTCCGCGACCTGGTGAACACCATCGCTGGGATTTGTTTGGCTCCCCATTTCCAGGACCAGGCTCCAGAATACCCGTCTTTCTCGGTGCTCATCACTGGGGCGAACCGGGCCCAGGCTGCACAGGACGCCTTGCGCGCCATCGCCAATATAAGCGGCCGGTCACTCAGTCCTCAGTCCTCATCACTCATCACTAAACAGGCCACTGCGGTGCTGGATGCCCTTGAGCTTCTCGACGGTGAGCGGCTCGATCCTTACCGGTCCAGGTATGCCAAATACATCCTTGACATCGCAGCGAAAAAAGGCCACGGTCAGGTGGTCAACCGCTCCGAGCTGATCCAGGATGTCCTTGGGATGGAATATCTCGCGCCGGAACGTCTCCGCCTCGAACCCGAATGGGCTGTGGTGGTGCTGGCCGCGCTCGTCTACGCCGGCGAGGTGATCCTCTCCATCCCGGGTAAGAAGTTCGATGCCACAAGTCTTACGCAACTGGCCGGAACTGGTATCGATGACCTTGTCCAGTTTAAGCACATCGAACGGCCCAAGGACTGGAATCTCCCGGCGCTCAAGAGCCTTTTCGAACTGCTCGGACTCACAC
>DIXD01000095.1 GCA_002435985.1 Spirochaetaceae bacterium UBA6089 | reverse complement strand
CTGACGGATTTGCCGTTGGACTCCATGTCGAGCTGCTGAAGGTGCGCCGGGAAGTGTAAGAGCGGCTCCCCGTACGGCAGCACCGCTGTAGCGGGCCAACCGAGCACATTCCGCTCGTAGATGCCGATCATGGCGTCCATGAGGACGGGGTTGCGCTTCAAGAAAGGCTCGAGCGCGAGAACATCCGCTTCATGCGCCCCGTGCAAAAAGTCCTCGAATGTTTCGGGCCCATAGGCGATCGAGATGATCACGCCCCCGACGGCGCTCGAGGTCGAATAGCGCCCGCCGATGAAGTCGTCGATGTAAAAACTGTCCAGATAGTGAGGATTGCCTGCAAGGGGGCTCGAGGTGCTCGTCACTGCGACGATGTGCCTGTCGGCGTCCAGCCCTGCTGCCTTTAGTCTTTCCCTGACGAGAGTCTCGTTGGCCAGGGTTTCCTGCGTGGTACCGCTCTTCGAGACGAGTACGAAGAGACTCTCCGACAGGTCTATGCGCGAGAGCACCCAGTCGGCGTCGTCCGGATCGACGTTCGAGATGAACCAAGGCGTCAGCTTCGCCCTTTTTTGAGCGGTAGCCCAGCGCGACAGGGCGATGCTCGCGGCGCGCGGGCCGAGGTCCGACCCCCCGATCCCGACCTGTACAACCTGCGCAAAAGGTTTGCCTGCCGAACTGCGGATCCGGCCGCCCCGCACCTTCTCTGCAAACTCATAAAACCGCAGTTTTTCCTCCCTGTAGAAGGCTTCCATGTCCTGCCCCTTCCAAGTGACCGGCGCACCAAGCCGCCCGCGCGCCAAGTGGTGCAGCACCATTCGCTCTTCGCCCGTATTCATGACGGCACCATCCACGAGCATATGGTATTTTTCGATCAACTGTTGCTCATCGGCCAGTGCCTGAAGTCGTTCGACAATGAGATCATCGATCGGCGCAAAGGCATAGCAGTATGAGAGCCCTGCCGCATGTGGAATCCACAGGTTCGCAATCCGCGTCGGCGTAACGAGATCGTGCAATCTTATTATGGAGGCTTTCTTGAGCGCTGCAAAGGAATCGCATGCGTCAAGCTCCTTGAAGTTCACCATACCATGCCCCTTATTTCGGAGTGTTTCTTTATTCTACATGATATGGCCAAAAGCGATACACTTCAAGTTCGGCGGAGCGCTCTTTGTGCGTTCTCTGAGAATTTTTTGCCCATTGGCCCCAGCGAGATGTTGTCTTTCCACGGGCCTCGATCGACGATGCGGAGGACATGGATTTCGAGCAGGGCCTGGACGAGCTCTTTTCGCTCTTCATCGGTCCAGCCGAAGAGAATGCCCGTGAATCTGCCCTTGCCCCTGCCGTTCGGGCCTAGCATGCGGATAAATTCGTTCTTGGTCCACTGTCGCTGGTGCGCGCGACAGAGAAAAAGCGCTTCGAGGAAACCCTCCGCGCCCGACAGATGCCGCCACTCTGAGGTGGAGTTCGATGCGATCCCGACTTTTTCCGGCTTTGAGCTCAGCTTTATCTTCTCAAGGCAGTTGTCACAGCTGCCGCAGATGGGCGTCTCTTCCTCTCCCAAAAGATGCAGCAAAAATTCCCGGCGGCAGCTGTCCAGCGAGGGGTAGGGCGAGAAACGCCTGCTCCGCAGGCTTTGAACAGAGAACTCTGTTTCTCGAGCTGGGCGCGGCTCGTTTGGATGCAGCCCACTTAGATACGACCTTTCAAAATGCGGCGGCCTGTCTGAGCGCAGCCCATTTGAATGCAATTCGCCCGGATGCAATTCGCCCTGCTCATCCTCTGTCTGTCCGCCAGAGAGTTGCCTATCCGAGTAGGACTCGCTCGGAGCCTGCCCGCCCCCGTCCAGTACCTGCACGGGGCCTGCCTCCATGAACGACGGTACGGCCTGCATGGTTAACCCTTCCTGCCCCTGTGCGAGACCTGCACTGCTCCGCGCCAGGTCGTCGATGAGGATCGCGAGCGAGTTCTTTCCGTCGCGGCCCCCGCGCCCTGCCTCCTGGATATAGGCCTCGGCGCTGTCCGGCAGGGAGGTATGGATGACCGTACGGATGTTTTTCTTGTCCATGCCCATACCGTATGCGTTCGTCGAGACGAGAATTGCGTCGTCCGACTCCTGGAACCATGTCTCAATGTCCTTGCGCTCCGCACGGGACAGCCCGGCATGGTAGAAGCGGGTCTCTGAAAATCCTATCGACTGCAGATATGCGGCATTGATTTTCGTGCCGGGCCGCGAACGCTCGAAGACGATGGCAGGTTTTTTGCACGACAGAAGAAGTTGGCGCAGGGTTCGTCTCGGAGAGAGTGTGTGCACGACGCCATAGAGAATGTTCGGTCTGTCTGCCTCGGCGGTGACGAGCCGGTAGCCTTTTCCGAGAAACAGTGTTTTCTCGATCGACTCGACTATGGCGGGCCCCGCGGTAGCCGTGAAGGCGCTCAGAATGCGCGGAGAAAGGGAGCGCGCGGACTCGCCGAGCGTCAGGTACGAGGGCCTGAAAGTCTGGCCCCATTCACTTATGCAGTGCGCCTCATCGATCACGAAGTGGGCGATCCTGAAGCGGCCTAGAAACCGGCGGAGCCTCGGCGCGCAGAGAATTTCAGGATTGGCGACGACCACCTTTGCTTTTCCGGAACCGACGAGCGCCTCTTGGGCGGACCATTCTTCCTCGCTGAGACCTCCACGGAACAGGGCACAGGGAATATGCGCCTCGTCGAGGCGGCGTTTCTGGTCGTTCATGAGGGCAAGGAGGGGATAGACCACAAGCGTGAGTCCTTCCAAGAGGAGCGCCGGGAGCTGAAAGCAGATGGATTTGCCGAACCCGGTAGGGAAGAGTACGAGTTGATTGTAGGTTTCGTTGTGCGCTGTACTCCCCGCGATTTCACGATCTCTCTCGGGATCGCGCTCTCCCTCGACGGCGCTGTGGTCTATTCCTACGGTGCATGCGTCCCCTGTCGTTCCGAATTCCGAGCCCTCGATATTGTCGAGGATGTTCGCAATCACGAATCTCTGGAGTGGCATGAGGCGTGGTACGTGGAATTGTTCCCTCGCAAGCGTTTCGATAGGATCTTCGGGAATAGGGATTGTCAATGCGATGTTGGCCGCCTCTGAACCCTTTACCGCTTCCTCTCGAACTATTGTCTCTTCCATGCTTCCCTCTATCTCCTAGACGCGAGAATGCACATGCCTTGCTTCAATCGTCAGAGAGAAAATAGAGGTTATCTTTTTACCCCGATTTGGGGACAGAGGTCGCTAAGGGGGCAGCTCCGGCCTGCCTGTGTGCAGGCCGGCTTCCTCGCCGTGCAGGTGAATTTTCCGTGCCGGTTCACGCTGTAGGAGAACTGTGTGTGCTTCTCGTGCGACAGATTCGCCCGGACAATGGATTCCGCAAGCGCTGCGTCTTTCTTCGGGCAGACTCCAAGCCTCACGAGGACCCGTAGTACGTGCGTATCCACAATGATGCCGGGCACCTCATGGCACGCGGACGCTACCAGGTTCGCGGTCTTCCGTCCCACACCGGGCAGTTCGAGCATTTCTTCGAGAGTGGGAGGGATGTTCCCTCCAAACCGCTCTTCGAGCGCTTTGGCCGTATCGATGATGTGTCTTGCCTTGACATGGAAGAATCCGACGGGATGGATGATCCTCTCGATTTCGGCGATGTCGGCCAGGGCAAGCTTCCCGGCGGTAGGAAAGCGGCCGAAGAGCTCCTCCGTCACCATATTGACCTGCTCATCCGTCGTTTGGGCACTCAAAATCACTGCAATGAGGAGCTCAAAACAGCTGTGGTAATGTAGAAGAGGGTGTGCGTCCGGCCAGAGGGGCGTAAGCCGCCGGTAGACTTCTTCGAGAAGCGTCGCCGTAGACGTGGACATCCAGCGCATTTCCGATGCTTCGCTTTTCATGACTTTGTGACCTTAAGAAGACATTGTGCAGTCTTATGGGCACAACCGCAAGGCCGGGCACAGTTTTTCTCTGTGCACAAACCATGGCCTAAACTTGACCTTTCCGCTTCCTCCATATAGTATCCATACAGAGGAGGACGCATGAACCCGTCGACGTTGAGAGGCAGATCTCTGCTCACATGGATTGACTATACCTCGGAAGAAATTCGCTATTTACTCGAGCTGTCGAAGAAGGTCAAGGACGAAGCGAAAAAAGGCGTTCACAAGATGCGCTTTAAAGGAAAAACGCTCGCCCTTCTTTTTGAAAAGCGGTCCACGCGCACGCGCTGCGCGTTCGAGACGGCCTTCGGCGAAGAAGGGGGACACCCCGTCTTTTTGTCGAATCAAGACATTCAGCTTGGCGCAAAGGAGTCCATCGAGGACACCGCCAGGGTCCTGGGTCGCATGTTCAGCGCCATAGAGTTTCGTGGATATAAGCAGGAATACGTCGAAATTCTCGCAAAATACTCCGGAGTGCCTGTGTATAA
>DIXD01000100.1 GCA_002435985.1 Spirochaetaceae bacterium UBA6089 | reverse complement strand
CGTCTGCATTGACGAGCTCTAGAATACGCTGCACCACGAGCGGCCGAACCCCGCTGTTCCCCACGGCCAGCGCATTCGCTCTCAGAATCATCATCGCGCGGACGATCTCCGCCGCAAGAGGCTCGCCCTGGCCACACGCGTGGCTCATGATCAAGTTTTTTTGGAGCAGCGCGTTGTCCTCTTCCGATATGATGACATCGCAGAATTTTCCGAATCCGGTCGTAATACCGTATTTCACCTGTTGTTTCTTGACCGCGAGCTCCACAACCTTCCTCGAGGCAAGCATGCGTGCCTCTGCGTCCGCGTCGAGTCGGATCGGCACATGGTGGCGTGCCGCAGCGACAAGCGCTGCAATCGATAGTGAACAGCCGTCGATGAGTACTTCGTCCATGCTCCTAAGTATACCCTATCGCAGAGCCTCTGGACAGGCGCAGATTCTCTTATTAGCATGGGGCACCATGAAACAAAAGCAAGGCGCCGCAACACTTTTCGGGGTCATCGTCGCAGTCATCTGGGGCATGACGTTTCTCTCGATCAAGGTGGCGCTCCGCGAATTCGGGCCGATGAGCCTTTCACTCTTCCGCTTTGTCGTCGCCTCGATTCTGCTTGCGCTCCTTATGGTGATAACGCGGGTCGAATTCCGGGTCGCCTGGCGCGATGTTCCCCTCCTGTCGCTGAGCAGTATCGTCGGCGTCACGCTCTATTTTTATTTCGAGAACAACGGGATCATGCGCCTTACCGCATCGGAATCTTCGCTCATCATCGGGGCGATTCCCGTCGTGACGCTCTTGGTGGAGATACTGTTGTTCCGGACGAGACCTCCCATGCTTGTCGTCGTGGGCATCATCCTTTCTTTTGTGGGGGTTGCACTCATCGTACTGCGTTCTGAGAGCGCGACGAGCTCACCTCTGGGCTATCTTTTTATGGTGGGCGCAGTGCTCTCATGGGTCGCGTATGGATTCATCACGAAACCGCTCTCAGGGCGCTACCCGATGTTGACTATTACATTTTGGCAGATGGTGATCGGTGCCATAGGATCCATTCCATTTGCGGCTATGGAGCATCAGGTCTGGACCGGGCTCTCCACGACCGCACTTTTGAATGCCGCATTTCTGGGCATTTTGGGTTCCGCCCTCGGGTACTGGCTCTATATCATTGTGCTCGAGCACCTTGGACCAGGGCGATCGAGTGTGTTCATCAACCTGATCCCGGTCGTGTCAGTGGCAGCCTCCTACGTCATTTTGGGGGAGCGGCTCGGCCCCCTGCAGCTTGTCGGCGCAGCCATTGCCGTCACCGGCGTATACCTGGCGAGTGGCAGAGGATAGCGTCTACCCGCGCTTTCTTTGCCCTACGGCGGCCAAGGCAAGCAGACAAGCCCCATTCACGGCATCCGCTTCCGGCGAGACCACCAGGTAGCGCGGCAACGCCGAAAGGATGCGCGCCTCGGTGTCGTGCCACAAGCGCTCGTTGTTGGCGAGGAAGCCACCAGAGAATGCGACGCGTCCGCCAGACTGCACTTGGCCTAGCCTATTCGCGATGGAAATTGCAAGCAGCGCAAGCTCCTCGGCGGCGTCCTTGAATATCTGTTCCGCGACCTCATCGCCCCGATCGCGCTCTTCCGCCACGATGCGCGCAAACGCTGCCACCTTTGCTTTGTCGAAATTCTCGTATACCGCAGGAATGAGCGAAAAAGGCTCTTTTTCGCCAAAATATGCCAGCGCCCTCCCCAAGAGGTCGGTCTGCGGGCTTCGTCTGTCGTGAAATCGAGTGGCCGCATTGAGTGCCCGAAGGCCGACCCAGTATGCCGACCCCTCATCGCCGAGGATGTGCCCCCAGCCTCCGGAGCGGATAATTCTGCCGGCCCCGTCGGAGCCCACTGCGATGGACCCCGTCCCCGCGATCAGCAGAATGCCGCGCAGTTCGCCGAATGCACCTGCCAGTGCCGGAATCGAGTCATTCCGCACTTCCACATCGGTATCAAGGCCAAGGTCGGCAGCGTCGCGGATGATGCTGCGCATAGCTCCCGTGTCTTCGTTTCTGTCGATGCCCGCCACGCCGGCGAATCCCGAAACACAATCGTCCGCATCCAAACCGGTCGCCGCATACATCGCGGAAAAAAGCCCTTCAAGTGTCTTGAAGGAACCATTCCAGCCTACCGACCGCGGGTTGAGGCTCGGCCCCTCCGCTTGATAGAGAAGTTCTCTCTCCAGACTTTCGACCCTCAGCCGAGTCGAAGTCCCTCCACCATCGATGCCAAAAATCCACTGTTGGTTCATAGGGGCTCCTGGGTGAAAAATTATCGTGTGAAAGTATTTTAATTACACATTTTCATGCATTCAATGAGTGCGCGCGGAATATGGAACATCCCTTTCCATTTTCCGCCTTTCTGAAGCAGCGAAGGAGTGCCATCTCTGTGAAGATAGCCGAACCACTCTCCGTACTCAGGGTCCCTGAAATGATCCCATGTCCAGCTCTTAATCGTTTCAAACCAATTGAGGAAATTTTTATTCCCTGTCATTTTATAGGCCAGGAGAAATGCGCAGAGAGCTTCTGCGTGAACCCACCATAGCTTCATATCCCACTCTAGTTTTTCCGGGGGGAAGCCCTCATAGTCGAGATAGTAGTAGACACCGCCGTATATGGAGTCCCAGCCCCTCTCAATGGTCCAGAGCATAGCCTCCGTAAGAAGCGAGATGGCTTCCTCCACGCCGAAGTCCGTCAAGGAGAGAGCCTCATTCCCATAAGTATTGATGGCATTGAGCGCAAACCATAGCGTCTCGAGAGCGTGCCCCGGCGAAAGCAGCCTTCCTTCCATTCCCTGGAGATGGCTTCCATCCGGTAACACTCTCTCAAAAACAGCTTTTTTCCGCCTGTCGATATGTAGTGTCAATATCGATTGTACGCTTTCGGCGACAACGGGGACCAGTTCATCGGTCTCGATTAGATCATAGAATACCTGGCTAAGCCAGAGCTCAATCATAGGAAGTGCCATAGCACGGATGGGCCTATTTTCGACTATTTGTTTTGTCCAGACTCCTTTAGGATTCGATTTACGTTTCTGGATCCGACGCCATGTTTCGAAAGAGCTCTCGATAGCCCATGAAGCCCCTGATATTCTACTGTATTCCGCAAGCCCTGCAGCACAGAAACAATCAGAAAAAATGTTGTAGGGTTGCATGAGAGGCTTACCTTGTCTGTCAAGGGGAAAATAATAATCGCCGTTGGGTGCTTTGCCGTATCTATGGATAAATTCAGCGCCATGAGAAGCCATTTCTAGCCATTGTGGTTTTGGGTCTATCATCCGGTATAGATATGACCAGCACCATAGCTCACGGCCCTGCATCCACAAAAACTTGTCTGTATCGAATACGGTCCCGTCTCTGTCGAGACAGGAAAAATAACCGCCAGCATCTTTGTCGATACTGAATCTTTCCCAAAATGGGACGATATTCTTCAAGAGCTCGTTTTTAAATTCTTGGGAAATTGATTTTTTTTCGATTTCGGTCATTCTTTTCTCTCTATGGAATTCATGTTCATGAATAATCCCTAGGCAAACTATTTTACTGCCCCAGCAGTCATTCCTTTGATGAAATATTTTGCCATGAAAACGTAAAGGATCAAAACGGGTAGTATAGCGATGGTCAATGCCGTAAAGAGAAGGCTCCAGTCTGTACTGTACTGCCCGAAAAAATTGGTTAGCCCAAGCGGTAGCGGCTTGTATGCCGGATTCTGCAGGAAAACGAGCGGAAAGAAAAAGTCGTTCCAGATCGGGACCGCGTTGTAGATTGTCACAAGCGCGATGGCCGGCGCGATGACCGGCATGATGATCCTGCGATAGATCATCCAGTCGTTGCAGCCATCGATGCGGGCGGCGTACTCAAGATCTTTAGGGATCGTCTTCATGAATCCCGACAGTATGAATATCGTCGAGGGTAGTCCCATCGCGATAAAGATCAGAATGACGGAAATCGGCTTGTCCACGAACCCCAATTTTTTCATGAGTATGAAAAGCGGAATGATAGCAGCTTTCAACGGAAGCATAATTCCGGAGAGGAATAGCATGTATACGGCGGTTCTCATCCGGTACGCATAGCGTGAGACACCATACGCGGCCATCGATCCGAACAGCAGCACAAAAATCATGGAGACTGTGGTCATCCATACGCTGTTGAAAAAGAAGTGTCCGAATCCTCTATCTACCCAGACGGTTTTATAGCTTGAGAAGTCAAGCTTTTGGGGGAGCGCAAAGGGGAATCGTAGGATTTCCCTGGTCGACTTGAATGAGGAAATTATCATGTTGAAAAGCGGATAGAAGATGATGAGAGAATAGCATATGAATGCGAGCTGGACAAAAATGATGAGAATCTTCTTGCCGGGGGTGGCATTTTTGAGCCTGAGATCGGAGATCATAACTCGATCTCCTTCTTCCCGAGCACCACAATCGAGGCGACCGAAGCCAGGAAGGTCAGCAAGTATATGATGACTCCTATCGCCGAGCCGATGCCTATCTCGGGGTTGCCCGAGTCGACCGAACCAAATGCCGTCCTGTAGAAAAGCGTTCCTATGGTGTCGGTCGAGAAGTTCGGAGCGCCGTCGAGCCCGGCCATTGTATAGATCTGCTCAAATACATTGAGGCTTCCGATAATGGTCAGCACAGTAATGATCAGAATGGATGGCACGATGAGCGGTAGGATGACTTTGAAGAACACTCGTCGGTCTGTGGCGCCGTCTAGCCATGCGGCTTCCAAACAATCCATGGGCACGTTGTCGATCGCAGCGAGGAAAACCAGGCTAGGGAAGCCGATCCATCTCCATATATTCACAAATATGATAGAAAAGGTGGCTATACTCTCGTCGCCCAGCCATGCCCGCGTCAGTTGCGGCAGTCCGACAATCTTCAGAAATCCGTTGACAAGCCCGTTTGGACTTAGATAGAGGCCCCATAGAAACCCTACAGCGACAATCGAAAAAAGAACGGGAATGAATATTACCCTTTTATAGAATTCGTGGGCCCATACTCTTCGGGAGAGGAAATAGCCGATGAGAAGCCCACCGACATTCTGAATAAGCATCGTTACAATGAACCAGAGTCCGTTATTTTTAAGGGCGTTGAAGAATCTTGTTTTGTAAGGCTCTGTAAAGAATACTTTTCGAAAATTTTCGAGGCCGATGAAATCCTGCCGTATCAGCTGCCTCCAGGAAAAAAGACTGTTGAATAGCGACATGAAAAGAGGTAAAAGGATGATGATCAAGACGACGACGAGCGCAGGAGAGATAAAAAAGAGAATCCATCGTCTTTCCGCGGTTTTTGTGTTCATCGAAACATCCACCTGCTTAATGATAGTTCAACTCTCAACATAAAACTCAGGCACCCCGCTCGACGATAGGCCGAGGTGCCTGAAATGAACAAGTCGGTTATTTTTTCTTGAACGGTTCGTAATATGTTGCGATTCCTTCCTGAACCTGCTTGCATACTTCCGCGGCATCGATCTTACCGGCCAGGAATCCCTGCAGGGAAGCCTGTATGAGCGTCGAACCCGTCGGCTGGTTATACCTGAAACCTACGAGGAAGATATAGGGCGTGCTGTATTTCTGGAACGAAAGGACCTTCGTGATATACGGCGATACGCTCGTGTCAGCATCGGGAACTGCGGAGACCTGCTGGAGCTCGCGGATAAAGAAATCGCCCGTCTCTTTGCTTGCAAAAAACCTGAGCAGTTTCGCGGCGGCTTCCTTCTGCTTGGAGGCCGCGTTCATGCTGAAATTTCCGTCAGCATAGACCGAAACATAGTGAGGATCGCCCTTTTTGGCGGTTGGCCCAGGGAACACACCGAAGTCCAGTTTGGGATTTTGCGACGCAAAATAGCCGGCCTCAAAGGAACCTCCGATAAAGTGGGCCGCCATCTCGTTGATGAACGCCGACTGCATGTCCGTATAGCTTACACCCATATACAGATTGGGCATATAGGGAGTGAGCTCCTTGAGTTTCGCGATCGCGGAGACGAACCGTGGGTCCTGGAATGTCGTTTTACCCGCGACGACAGCGTCGTAAAAATCGTTCGCACCATAGAAGTTCGGGCACAGAGATCCCATCATTACTTCCAGCGTCCAGCCTTCCTTACCGCCGTTTGCCAGAGCCTGATAGCCTGCTTTCTTGGCTACCGCGCAATTCGCGAGAAATTCATCCCAGGTCTCCGGAACCTTCAGCCCCAGCTCCTCATAGATCTGTTTGTTGTAGAACACGAAAAGAGTCTGGGACGCAAAGGGAACACCGTAGATCTTGCCATCCTTGATCGACACCGCGCCCCTCAATACGTCTTTGTTGAAGTTCTTCAGCTCGGGCACCCATTTTTCGAGGCTTTCCATATACCCGGACTGCGCGAAGGTCTCAAGCCCGCCGTAGGCCCTGCTCTGGAACACATCGGGGCCAGAGCCGCCCGAAAGCGCCGCGGATAGAATGGTATTATATTCGGTATTCTTGAAAGCACTTATCTTGACCGTAATGCCAGGATTCTGCTTTTCGAAAGTCGCGAGAAGCTTCTCGTATTTCTCTGTGTCTTCAGGCCGCCAGGTCCAGAACGTGAGTTCGGTTTTCTGGGCCGCGACGGGGAGTGCCATCAACACTGCAATGACAAGAACAAAAAGCCATTTCGTTTTTTTCATACAACCTCCTAAACAATAGCTCAAATCGTAAAAGATATTTTCATTTTATAAGGTATTTTTTAGATGTCAAGAACAAAATTAAGAATAGAGATAAAAAAATTTTTCATAACATGCTTCATATTGGAATTCGGACATGATATATTCATCCTAGAGAAGCAGTAGGATACGATAGAGGCCTCCTATGGACATTCATTCGATCGATGAGTATTTGGAACACGCGCCCACGGAATCGCGCAACGCGCGCTCCGCGAATATCGACGCGCTCCCGGTGATTGAGATTTTGCGTATAATAAATGAAGAAGATAAGGGCGTGCCGTTCGCGGTGGAAAAGACACTGCCGAGTATCGCAGCCCTCGTCGAAGATATCGTCCACGCCTTCACCGCGGGGGGGAGGCTTGTCTACATTGGTGCCGGGACATCAGGAAGGCTTGGGGTGCTCGACGCGTCCGAGTGTCCTCCGACCTTCGGCGTTCCTCCGGGGATGGTTGTGGGCCTCATCGCAGGGGGGGATGCAGCCCTCCGCAATTCGATTGAAAAGGCTGAGGACGATCCCGAGGGAGGAGAGAACGCTCTCCGCGAGATCAATTTCTCTGCCAAGGATGTACTCGTGGGCATCACCGCTTCGGGCTCTGCGCCCTATGTGCTCGGTGCAATGCGGTATGCCAAGGCTTTGGGGGCTGCGGTGGGCGCGATCTCCTGCAACCGAGAATCGAAGACCTTCGACATCGCCCAGCATAAAATACTCATCGAGGTGGGGCCCGAGGTCATTACTGGATCCACCCGAATGAAGGCAGGCACGGCACAGAAACTTGTGCTCAACATGCTTACGACGACAAGCATGATCCGCATAGGCAAAGTATATGGCAATCTTATGGTGGACTTGATGCCTGTCAACCGCAAGCTGGTGGAGCGTTCGAAGCGTCTCATCCGTCAGGCGACGGGCTGTACGAAGGACGAGGCCGAGGCGGCGTTTTTGGCTTCTGGCGGTAAGCCGAAAATTGCCATCCTCATGATCGCACTCGGTATTGGGGCGGAGGAGGCAGACAGGCTCCTTTTGCGCGGGCAGGGCCGTCTTTCCGATGCAATGCGCATCCATTCAGATGAGGTGAGAAAACGAGATGTATCAGGGCGCAATTGACACGATTGTGGCGACAATGCCAGAGCTTGCGGATGCGGAGCGCAAAATCGCGGTCTTCATACAGGCCTCTCCTCAGAAGGTTCTGCACCTCAATATCAGTGAGCTGGCTCGCCAGGCAGGCACAAGTCCCGCCGCCGTCGTTCGCTTCTGTAAGCATATAGGCGCAGGCAAATACACGGATTTCAAGATATGGCTCGCGAAGGATGTATATCAGGGCTGGGGAGAGAAATATTTGCCCGACCTGGAACTTGAATCTCAGACGCCCGGTACCCGCGCGCTTCACGACATGATCGAGGCCGTGCGGCGCACAATGAACGCACTCGCACAGACGCTCGATCCTAAGGCTGTGGAAGAGGCGGCCGAACGGATTCGGTCGGCAGGCATGACCGCGATATTCGGCATCGGCGCTTCGGGGCTCGTGGCCTCGGACTTGCACCAAAAACTGACGCGCATCGGCATACCAAGCTCGTATCTTTTCGATACCCACGCTCAGATCACCGCCGCATGTTCTTTGCGCCCGACCGATATCGCCTTTGTCATCTCCTATTCGGGGGAGACCGAGGAGATGGTGGAGGTTGCGGCTCAGACGAAAGCGCGGGGCTGCTTTCTCATCGCAATGACCATGGTCGGCCAGAATCGCCTGCGCGACTACTCGGATCTCATCCTCGAAATTCCTCCAGTGGAGAGGATATACCGAAGCGCGGCGGAGCTCTCGCGCATCAGCCAACTCACCGCCGTAGACGTTCTCTTCAATGTGCTTATTTCCCACGACCTCGATGGCGCGATCACCGCCCTTGAGCGCTCGATGCAGGCCACCCATCGTCTCTGAATGTATAATACACAAAGACTAGCATATTTGTTGTTCTTCCCCTAGAATAAAAGTCGGAACAAAGTGGTATGAGTATAGATACGTTGCGCACAATATTGTACGCAGAAAGCGCAGTGGTTGGATTGCTCGTCATCTATTCGGCTATACGTCAGAAAGGACAATTGGCGCAATATTTTTTCTTCGTGGTGCTCTGTACGTTTTTCTACATTTTTGGATATGCCTCGGAGCTGGGTACTGGTTCTTTAGTTGATGTTCGGTTCTGGCTTACGTTTGAATATTTTGGACTGTCATTTATCAGTTCATTTTGGTTTTTGCTCTCTTGGAAGCTGTGGCATCATCGCGTTCCTCGATTTAGAATGAAGGTCCTTCTCTTTGTCGTGCCGGCTGTCACGCTTTTTTTAGTTGCCTCGCAGGAGTACCAAAGCCTCTATTACAAGTCGTTAAACCTGATCGAAGTAGATGGACATTATCTGGTCATTCTAGACAAAGGCCCTTGGTATTGGGTGTATACTGGTTATCAGTTGCTCCTGATAGCTTTAAGTTTTTTCCTTCAGTTTCGTGCCTGGCTCAGGCAAGGCAGGTCGTATCTCACCGACAGTTTCTGGATGCTTTTGGGAACCTTGAATCTTGTACCATGGATCGGGGCGTATCAACTTGGGCTTTCTCCGTATAACATCGATTTGGGGCCCTTCGGTATTGCAGTTTCGACTTTTTTTATTGCCATCGCAGTATTCCGTTTCGGAGCGCTGGGGTCCGAAGAAGTGCTGCTGTATTCGATTTTTGCAAGTATCGACGACGGGGTGCTGGTGCTTGATCGAGACGGCAGAATTTCGGGATTTAATGCCGCGGCGCAGAAAATTTTTCTGTGGCTCGATACGAACTTCATCGGCAAACCGGTATCCTCTACCTCCGATGCCGCTCTGTTCGGTTCGGCGAAAAATCAGAATATCGAAAAAGTGGTGGAGCTGTCAAATTCCAGGCGATACTACGAGGGCAAGGTTACGCAGATTTACGAAGGCCGGTTACAATTAGGAAAGATTTATATATTCAGAGATATAACCCAAAGTCGGCTTCTCATGAGGCGCTTAAGAAAACTAGCGAATTTTGACGTGCTTACAGGTCTTTACAACCGACGCCGCTTTATGGAGCAGGCGGAGAAGGAGCTCGCCCGCGCGCAAAGAAGACAAACAGCTATTTCCATGCTTATGATTGATGTGGATCACTTCAAAACCGTGAATGACCAGTTCGGCCATGTGATCGGCGATAGAGTGCTTTCGGCAGTGGGGCGCGTCATCAAACGCAGGGGCAGGGGTTTCGGTTTTGCAGGGCGCTACGGAGGCGAGGAGTTTGTTGTTTTCTTACGAAACACCCAAAATCAGCAAGCGAAGGAGATTGCCGAGGGCATTCGCCAAGGGATTGAGGGTATTGCAATGGAAGAACGGATGATCTCCATAAAAGTGACGGTATCTATTGGTCTTTCTTGCTGCGAGGCCGGAGAATGCGGCCACAACGTCGATACGCTGTTGGTAGCCGCAGATCGGGCGCTCTATCAGGCGAAGAATAGGGGGCGAAACAGAGTAGAAAGCTGAAACATGGAGATCGGAGATAATGGAGAAAAAATAACTTCACAAGTAGAGGTTTTTTGTCTATACTCTCTGTCAAATGGTCACAAAATATAAAGCCTTGCTTTCCCTTCTTTTTTTTGTCGCGATAGTCTGTATGTGTCCTCAGAGGATTACTTCGCAAGAAAAGATTTCGTCGATCATAGACCTTGCACACATAAGCGACTACTACTTTGATGCCGATCCGGCGCTCGAAATCGACGAGGTAAGCGCCCCGGAGTTCTCCTCGCATTTTTCGCCGGTGGGGGGAAGGCCGATCTGGGCGGGCAAGCATGCTCCCGCCTCATGGCTTAGGTTTACGATCCCTCTGGATAGGCTTGGGCCAGGCTATGGGCTAGGCAGCAAGGCGGAAGATCGGACTATTCAGTGGCTTTTACTCGTAAAACCGAGTTTTTCTATTATTCTCGATCATGTCGAGCTCTATGTCCCACGGCCTGAGGGAGGCTTTGATCGCTTTGCGTTGGGGGCAAGAGTTAAGTCGGATCCTACAGAGCCCCCTTCGCGCTATTATTTTTTTACTCTTCCCCCAGAGGCCTTTCGGGGAGAGCCCTGCTATCTGCGTATTGCAAGCACCACCGATGTGCTCATGAACATTGCGCTGGTCACAGCCATATCCTTCTACAAAGAGCAGGCGAGAAGTTTTTTTGGGTATGGCCTCTTGTTCGGCATAATCGTTGCGATGATCGTCTACAGCATTTTTCTACTTTTGTCCTTTCATTACTCTTCTTATCTCTACTTTATTTTCCACAATGTCGCGATTGGACTCTGGATTTTTTATCTGCAGGGCTTCGCAAAAGCCTTCTTCGGTACGAGGCCCGGCTTTGATCAGATGATGCTTTGGATATGGGTGGGACAGTTTATCACATGGAGCATCGTATTTACGATTTCCTTTTTAGATATAAGGAGAGGGAGCAAGCCACTTTTTTATGTTCTGGCAACGGTGGCGGTGTTGGGGAGCTTAATCTCGGTTGCGGCGATCGCGGGCTTGGATGATGTGGCGTTCGTGCTCTCTCATTATCTCGGCATCATCGCCGCTGTGCTTGTGACGATCGCTGCGGTGCTGCGCATCAAACAGGGATATAGCCCTGCCAGGTATTATCTTGTGGCGTGGTTTATCCTCGTCGTCGGCGGGCTGGTATTTGCGCTCATGGGGCTGAAAGTGCTTCCCGTCAATGGTGTTACCACCAATGCAATGTCGATCGGCATTGCATTCGAATCTATGTTCCTCGCCATAGCCCTCGCCGATCGGTTCAAGTATCTTGAAGTCGAGAAGAAGCATCTTGAGGCGGCCCAGAGTCATTTCCGTGAGCTGAGTTTGACAGATTCCCTGACGGGGCTTAGAAACAGACGCTATCTGATGATGGAGCTTCCAAAGGCGATGAAGCATGCACACCAGCACGGAGAGCTGCTCTCGGTCATCATGCTCGATATCGACGACTTCAAGTCAATCAATGACAGCTTTGGACACGAGGTGGGCGACGATATACTCGTCTCTCTCGCGCATTCAATTCGTACCTGCACGAGGGAAACGGACAGTGTGTGTCTCTATGGCGGCGATGAAATGGTCGTATATATGCCGAAGGTCGAAAAACAAGATGCACTCCGCATCGCCGAACGAATTCGCACGCACTTCGAGACCGAGAGTCTCCGAGTCATCAATGGGGAAAGTCTTGGGGCAACCATCAGCGTGGGTGTCGCTGGGCTCGAAGCCGAAGACACTATCGACACGCTTTTATCCCGCGCAGATGCCGCCATGTACAAAGCCAAGAGACGCGGCAAAAACTGCAGTGTGGTTGTGTGACGGTACGAAGCGCTTAAGAAACTGAGCCCAAGCCCGTTCAAGCTCATCCGGGCTTAGACGAGGCATCATGCTCCCATTGCATTGAACAAGGTTCGGGAGGCCTTCACTGCAATTGTCTTTGCATGTCTTCCTTACAATTCCAATACTTGCGCGGCCTCTTCGCGCGTCTTCGCATGCAGAAGTTTCTCCCGCACAATGTCGGAGCCAAGGGTCGAGCCGAGGCTCGCGAGTAGCTGCATGTGGGGAGCCGGATCGCCCTCCGAGCTCGCGATGAGCGCGATGATGTGGGCCGGCGTGCCGTCGATGGTCTGAAAATCGATGCCTTTTTTGTGAATGCCGATGGCCATGACGGGTTTGTCGACACCGGCGGTGCGCGCGTGGGGAAGAGCGATGCCGTTCTGCATGCCTGTGGACATGCTCTTCTCGCGCTCGAGTACATCGGCAAGTACCCTATCTTTGTCCTTCAGAAAATACATACTATCGAGCAGATCGATGAGCTCTTCAATGGCCTCTTCTTTCGTGGTGGCCTTCATGTCGATGTCGATGCATCGGGGATCGAGAATTTTGCGGAAGGTTGCTGTATCCTTCCGAGAGTTATCGACAATGAGCTCTTTGCGCATTGTGGAAGGATCGTACGTTTCTTTGAGCTTGTCGAGATTGGCATCGAGCTTGACCATGGTCTCGTACAGCATCATTCGCGCAAGGGGCAAGTCTTCGGGTGCAGCTTCCAAGATGAGCTGTTTTCCCTTGATTTTCATCGATATGGAGATATCACCTTTTCGGATATGGGAGATATCGTCGCTGATGCTCATGAGTTGGACGTAGAACCCTTCGCGTTGGAGGTCTGCGAGCAGGTATGAAGACAAAAGTTCCGCAAGTTCGCTGGTCGGCAGATCGACGACAAATTGTTCCGAGGTTGTGGCTTTTGCTTCTTTTATGGTACCTCGACCGCCTCTATCCAGCACGAGGTTGAGAAGGATAGGTGCAGCGACCGTGGTCAGAATCGTCATGAGTATGGATGCACCGAACTGCTCTTGAGTTACAATTTTCGAAGAGAGGCCTATGCCAGCAATGATGAGGGCGACTTCGCCTCGAGGAATCATGCCGATGCCGATCCGCAACGCTCCAATCTTGTTGAAGCCGAGAAAGAGGGCAGGGAGTCCGCAGCCCACCACTTTGGCGAGCATGGCGACCACAGTAAACGCGAGTCCGAAGATCAGGACCGAAGGCTCCAGAATTTTCGAGATCTGCACCTGCATTCCCATCACGACGAAGAAAAGCGGTACGAAGAACTCGAAAAGAACTTTCGTCTTGTCCTGGATAATAAACGAGATCTCCGTCTTGGACAGGCTGAGGCCCACGATGTAGGCCCCGATGATCATCGATAGCCCCTCCATCTCAAAGATGCCGGCGATGAAGAATGCAAGTCCCAACGCGAGGATGTTGAAGTGGCCTTCTCCACCAATCCTTTTTAGGAAACTAGAGATCTTTTTGGAAAAGATAAGCCCGACTGCAGTAAAACCGAGCCAGAGACCAAAGGCCTTGAACCCGATGCCGACGATTGCCCCTGCGGAAAGACCGCCCGACTGACTGCCCTCGAGGACTGCGACGATGCCGAGCACGATGGCAAGTAAAATAATGCCGAGCACATCATCGAATACCGCAGCGGCGAGAATGGTCACGCCCTCGGGCGAATCCATTTTTTTGCGATCCGAAAGAATGCGTGCCGTAATGCCCACCGACGTCGCGGTGCTCATGATGCCGATAAAAAGATTTATGGGCGCAAAGAGCGCCTGATGGGTAAAGAATGCACCGATCACAAGGCCAAAACCGAACGAGAATATGACACCGCCTAGCCCCACGATGCTCCCCGCTACAGAATATTTCAAGAGCATGTCGAGGTCGGTCTGAAGCCCACTGGAGAAGAGAAGGATGATGGCGGCGACGTTGGCAAAGGCCTGCAGCATCATAGAAATCGGCTCTCCCCCCTGTATGGGGAAAAGCCCGGAAGGAAAACCAGGAAGCGACATGGCACCGAGAGCATAGGGGCCGATGATGATGCCGACAAGCAGTTCCCCAAGCACTGAAGGCTGAGAAATGGCCTCTGCCGCCATACCACCGAGCCTTGCCACGAATAAAATGACAGCCAGCTGGAAGATGAACTGGGTGATCTGCACGGTGGGATCCGCCGAAGAGCTCTGGGCAAACACAGGAAGGGCGAGCACGAAGAGAATTATACCGATGACGAGCCATTTCTTGTGAACCATGGTGATCTCCATTTCTATACTATGTATTGTAATTTACGAATATACTTTGTTCAATGGTGTTAAATGCGAAATTTTCGTGTATATGCTTTTTATGTCATCGAATGCAATAGCTGAATATTTAGTGCTCTCAAGCTTGTGCAAAGGTTAAAAGGGTGGAGAAAGTGTATCTAATATATCTTGTATATACAGGCGCCCATGGGGCCTTGAACACTCGCACAGAGAAGATGGAACGCCAAGGTTTTCGGACGCGGGCAGCACACCCTGTTTCCCGGTTTCTGTACCGCCTTCTCCTTCCTAACTTTCTTGCACAAGGTTGAGAGCACTAAGGAACTTCTGCTATGATGGGATATCGATGATCCCTCTTTTGTTCGAGAATGATGAGATTATTGTGGTCGACAAGCCGCCTGGGCTTGCGGCCCAGCCGGGCGAGGGTGTGCGCGGGGATCTGGTGGCGGCGCTGGAGCGTCAGTTGGGGTATAGGCCTTTCCCTGTGCATAGACTGGACAAGGAAACCGCCGGCTGCATGATCCTCGCAAAGAATAGCCAAGCCGCCGGTCGCTGGTCGAAGCTTATCGTAGGGCGAGACGTAACAAAGCGCTACGATGCATGGGTGTTCGGCATGCCCGACACAAGGAAAGGCGTCATCGATACCATCCTCGATGGAGCGAAGGGATTGCAGAAGGCCCGTACGTGGTGGTACCTCAAAGAGGTATGGAGATTCTCTCTGGGAGAGGAATGGACAGCCCAGTCTGATTTCCAGGCCAGTGGCCGACCCCGGCTGTACGAAGCGTCGAATATGTTCACTGTTTCGCGTGTAGAGCTTGAACTTGCGACAGGCCGCATGCACCAGATCCGGCGCCACCTGGCAGGTATCGGTCTTCCTATCGTGGCCGACGACCGCCACGGCGACTTTGGGCTCAACAGGGCCCTGAGGCGTGGTGGTGTCAAACGCCTTCTGCTCTGGGCGCGCGAACTTGTGTTGCCGGCACAGCCGTCCATGCCAGGTGGCGCCGTGCTGCTGGCGAGTGAACCTCCTCACTTTGCGGCGTTCAGAGAGTTTTTGCTGCGCAGCGGAACGCCTATGCGCGCGCTGCCGAACGGCCGTCCCAACGTGAGCTCACAAAAGCATTGATGGAGAATTGGTGGTGAACCTATGAGAAACCCCTTTGAGATTTCGGCAGGCGCATGGTGGGTTGTCCCCGATGGGCGCACGATCGCGGTTCCCTCGTTCCATGAGAGCTGGCTCGCCGCTCACCCTGCGATTGCCGGCGGTGCCCTCCATACCGTGGATTTCGTACAGAGAAGTGGGTGGCTCTCCGTCACGCAGTACTCCGATGGCATGCTGGAAGTCATAAGTCGCGACATCTTGGACCCTCGCCAGCGCGAAGCCCTCCGCAGGCTCCTCGAGGTGAACAAAGCTGCGATCACCAAGCTTGTCGTTTTTGTGCCCGTCATCGACGGCTGCCTGACAATCGAGGCCCCACGCATCGAGGACTGGGAACAAGTTTCGAAGGACCTCGATACCTTTGCACGCGGAGGCGCAGACCAAGGTGCTTAAGGGGCGCGCATAAGCTAACATGTCGCTTAAAAAGAGGGATCCGGCGCGTCGTGAAGGACATCTTCAGCGCAGCTGCTCGGACAAGATCGACTGTAGGAGCGCCGCATTTTTGGGCGCATACCCGGATGCATGGTTGTTGAACGCCACGAAGATGGTCTTCGCCTGCCTGGACATGGCCCGTACGAGCCTTGCTCGATCCCTAAGTTCCTGTTCGGAATAACAATATTCGTAGCGGCTCGTCACGTCTCCTGACCACCACAGGTCGGCATTGCGCCCATGCAAACGGTAATAGCAGATGTCTGAGGTGATGATCGTAGTCTCGGGTGGAAGCCCCGGCAGATCGGGCCTATCGATGACCACAAGCCCGATCTTTCGCTCCCTGAGGGTGTTGAACACCCTCTCCTGATACCACGTGGCATTTCTGAACTCGACGACGAGCGGAAAATCCGAAAGCGCAGCTAGAAGGTTCGCAAGATATTTGCGGTTTTCGAGCGTGTATGAAAAGCGGTAGGGCAACTGCACGAGGACACAGCCGAGGCGCCCACTGGAGGCGAGTGCGGAGACTGCGGTGCGGAATTCTGCTGCGTGTTCCTGCCAGTGCTCGTCGACCTCGTGGGTAAGACTGCGATGAACTTTGAGCGAGATGCGAAAGTCGCTCGGCGTGAGGAGGGCCATCCGCTCGAGTTGACTTGGATTCGGTATGCGGTACCAGGTATTGTCCAGCTCCACAAATGAAAAGACCAGCGAATAATAGCGGAGCATCTCATGCGACGGGAGATCGGGGGGATAGAAGGTTCCCTTCCACGCCTCATAGGAAAATCCGCATGTGCCTACCAGAACATTGCCTATGTGCATCGATTTCAGTATAGTAATTTAAGATTACGAAATAAAGCACAAGGGTGTGGAGGGTAATGCATGATACTTACGGCGCTGGCCCGGATTGTGAGCGTAGTGGTCTCGATCTATATGCTGTTGTGCATTGTGCGTATATTCTTCTCGTGGGTACCTTCGCTCATGACGACGAAGTGGGGTAGACTCATTGCAGGGCTCACCGATCCGTACCTCGAGCTATTTCGGCCGATTGCGCTGTTCCGCACGCCCAACGTCGACTTCAGTCCGATCGTCGCGCTCGCCGTATTGTCGGTGGTCAACAATCTCTTCGTGACGCTTTCGTACGCGGTGCGCATTACGTTGGGCTTCATCCTGAGTCTCCTCTTGGATGCAGTGTGGTCGGCGGTTTCGTTTTTGCTTGGATTCTTTCTAGTCGTTGTGTTCATCAGGATCATCGGCGTTATTGCACGGCTTGCGACGCTCCATCCACTCTGGCAGATTCTGGACGGCATCATCAACCCCCTATTATTCAGAGTGAACACGTTGATATACCGCGGCCGCGCGGTACAGTATCTGCAGGGGCTCATTACGGGTTTCATCGTGGTGCTTGTGGCGAGGGGGCTCGGCGGCTGGATCGTCCGACTCCTCACCTCGCTCCTTATGTCGTTGCCGTTCTGAAAGAAAACCGTTTTATGCTCGCCCCATACCTTTATTTCGCAAACCAAAGGTCTCCTCGTGCTTCAATAATCTCTAAGATTTTCGATGTGGAGCGCGACGTATGCGCAGAGGTAGTTGAAGCCCGGATAATCGAGTTTCGGATCCAAGAGCGCGTCGCTGAGGATGAGAAGAGAGCCTGAGATGTTAGAGCTGCTCAACAGGAACCGCGCGAGGGGTGTCGTGTCCGGAGCAGGGGCAAAAAGCGCATGGACCGCCGCAGTCCATGCATCGATGCGCTCTTTTCCGAGCGGCAGATCGTGTGCATGTGCAATCAGCTGAGCGACACCCGAGTCATTGTCGTCGATGAACTCCGAATACAGAAGATAAAACTCTTTGTCGATGCCCAGAATGCCCGATATGCTGAGCACGAGCTCGTCGGAGACATTGGCGGGCCTGTCCTCGGCCTTCAGACACGAGATGAGCGTGGGAATCGATTCTATAGATCCGAAGAGTTCGAGCGCATATGCGCCCGAGATGCGCACCCGCGGATTGTCGGTGGAACGAATGACCTCTTCTATTTTAGGGATGGCCTGGTGGGCTCCGAGGCGTGCAAGGGCGATCATGGCAGTGCTCTGGAGCATGTAGTCAGGCTCATCGAGCGAATCGATCAGCACCTCTACGGCGACTTGCGAGTGTTGCTTCCCCAGAATGCGCGCCGCCACGTAGGCTGTCGAATAGACATTGGTCTTCACTTCATGGATCAGCGCGCCGATCGTCTCGCTGTCGAGCTCCGGAATGGACTCGAGTGCGAGCAGCGCTTCTGAGCGTACCTCAAAGCGCGGCGAATGGAGGTATTCGACCAGCTCTTTCTGCGTGAGCGTGGATTCCGACTTGCCCAGCTGCTGAAGTAGGCGCACTTCTTCGTGGGCGCTTGCGCTCTGGTCGAGTTTCGTCAATAGATCGAAGGCCCGCAGCTCGCGGGGGGAAAACAAAACAGAGAGCGACTGCGTGACGGATTTTGCGCCCATGTGCGGAAGATTGCGCATGCCGTATATCACCACCACGAGGATGATGCTTATGATCGCATAATAAAGTCTGAAGGCTCCTTGCGTTGCAATGCCGAGATTGTCGAATACTTCGAGGATACCGCCTCCCAAGAATGACCCAAGGGCCCCTCCGATTCCGTACGCCAGGTTGTAGATCACCGCAAGATCGAGCATCTTTTCCTTCGGCACAAGACCGAAATAGTAGACTTGTGCGGCATTCTCCTCTCCGGCGAATCCAAACGAGGAGAGAAAATGGATGACGGAGAGGAAGAACCCTATCATGGCAGGTGCGGCCATCATGGCGCCCGAATTTGGAATGATGGCGATGGGCAAAAACGAAATAAGTCCGATTGCACTGTAGATGATGAAGAGCGGCTTTGAGCCGAGCCGGTCCACGACGAGCCTGGTGATGAGCCCCATCGCGATGGAACCAAGCGCTGCGACGATCGAATATACCATGATGGCGTCGTCGCCCTGGGTGAACACTTTTTTTGCGTAGACGGGAAGGAAGGATCTTCCCATGCCCGAGAGAAAGGACAGGAGCATGAAGGTGAAGATGAAGGCGCGGAAATCCGGTTTGAGCAGTGCTTGCCTCGTTGCGTCCCACAGCGAGGGGGAGTCGTTGCTGGAGAATGCATCGGGCTCTGGCACCTTGAACAAAAAAATACAGCCGACGAGGCCGGAGATGATGCCTATTCCGATCGCGATGGCGTATGTCCACAGCGAGGCCTGCTCTCCGAGAAGGAATGCGAGCACGATGTTCGCCAGAATAGCGGCGACCGAGTTCACCACGGAGACATTGACGAGATATCTGCCCTGATCACTGCGGGGCTTGTCGCCGCCTCCGGAGGAGAGCAGGCCGAGCACAGGGTTGTTGCCGATCATCGCCACCCCGCGGGAGATATGGAAGCCGGCCGTTCCGAGTATGAGCACGAGGATCGCCAGCTCTGTTTGCCCCCGCGAGGCAAATAGGGGAGCAAACAGAATGGGGAGAAGTGCAATGTAGCGGATGACCCATCCCCAGCCGAATACCTTTATGATCGAAGTATGGCGCACCATGCGCTTGCCAAGGGGCAACATGAAGAAGGTGATGTAGACGAGGGCGTTCAATAATCCGATGATGCTGGTGGAGGCTCCCATCCTGAGAGCAAAGAGGGTGATGATGGAGCCCGACACAAAGACAAAGGAAAAAGAGTTGAAAAGGTTGAAGATATTGAATGTTCGACGCGCCCACGCGAGCTTTTTTGCTGAAAGAAGAACAGCCATATTTTGAAATTATATCCTATTTTGGGGATGCCGCGCTACTCGACCCTTCAGACAACACAGGACGATGTACCAGAACCTTTGTTTTCCATCTGCCGGTCCTGTAATACCATGTGGTGAAGGTACATCCGATGAGCCATCCTGAGGGGATGGACCACCATATTCCATTGCTCCCCATGTCGAAGACTCTGACGAACAGCAAGGCGAATGGGATTCTCACAAGCCACAGAGCCAGCAGCGAGCTTATCATTGGGATGAACACATCGCCCGCTCCGCGCATGACGCCGTTGTTGATGAACATCACACCAAAAATCACATAGAATGATCCCACGATCAGAAGGTATCTCTCCCCAATGGCGATGACTTCCTCATCGGTCGTAAAGATACCGATAAGCCATCTACCGGCAAGCATGACGAGGAGCGTGATGCTGAGCGAGATCAAGAGGTTCATAATAATGGCCGCGCGATAGCCTTTCCGCACGCGTTCAGTTTTGCCGGCCCCCATGTTTTGACCAGTAAAGGTCATGAGTGCCTGGCTCAGATTCATTGCGGGCATCGAGGCGAATGACTCGATGCGCAAGGCGGCGGCGTAGGCCGCCATCGTCGCTGCACCGAATTCATTGACGAGGCGGGAGAGCGTCATCATGCCGAGGGACACCAGTGTCTGCTGAAGACCCGTCGGAAGCCCGATCCTGAGCATGCTCCCGAAAATCTCTTTATCCCATGCCAGACTTTTCAATTCGATCTTCATCTGAGATTCGCTACGATTGAAGAGCACCATCGCCATGATGAAAGAGAAGGCTTGAGATATCAGCGTGGCCCAGGCAGCACCCGCCACGCCCC